>CAMLEF010000276.1 GCA_946478675.1 uncultured Flavobacteriales bacterium
GGTTTCATCAGCGTCCAGAAGAGGCTGTGGTTCCAGTGGCCGCCGCCGTTATTGCGCACAGCCGTCGGATATTTCGAAACGTTCTTCAGCAATTCTTCCAGCGTGCCCGGCGCATCTTTCACCGACTCGAGCGCTTTGTTGAGATTGGTAACGTACGCCTGGTGATGCTTCGTGTGATGGATCTGCATCGTGAGCATGTCGATGTGCGGCTCGAGTGCGTCATACGCATACGGAAGCGCGGGCAGCGTGTACGGTCCGGCCTGCGCCTGCTGAAAATCCGTGAAAGCGGTTTCGGATGGTGCGGCGCTCAGCGCTTTTTTTCCGAGAAAAGAAAGGCCGGCTCCTGCGAGAAAGCTCTTGAAAAGAAATTCACGTCTGCTGTTCATAGGATTGAAGGTACAATCTTTCATTCAAAGAACGTTGCTATTTAACTGGAAAAAATTAAATTGCACGATTAAAATTTTGTAAATGATAGATGTGGCCCAGCATTATAAGAGTTTAGCAGATAAAAATGCTGAAATACTCAAAGAATCAATAAAAGGTGATCGCACTGCAATTATTGGCTATAGCCATGCAATAATTTTTGATGTAAACACATGTTTCGAATCAATAAAATCTCGACCCGAATACGAGGTTCTGTGTGCGGCTTTGAAGGAGTATCAAATTGCTCTTTTAAGTATAAATATCGGGCTATATAATCAAGCGTTCGTAGGCTTGAGGTTTTTTTTAGAAAGAACGTTGGCGATATTTTTATTTTCTTCAAAGGAAATAGAAATGCGTTTATGGATTCTAGGTGATCGAGATATATTTTGGAGTGAAATAACAGATGAGAACGTAGGGCTTTTTTCTAAACAATTTTGTCGAGCGTTTTTTCCAGAATTATCAGATGAGATTAACCATTATAGAAAAATAGCACAAAAGGTCTACCGAGAGTGTTCTGAGTATGTGCATGGAAATTACAAGGCGCAGAGTAAAATTCCAGACACTTTATGCTTTGATAAAGGTTTATTTGAGGAGTGGCATAAAAAAGCCGTTACGGTTAAAAGAATTATCTTATTCGGGTTTTGTTTAAGGCATCTTAATTTTATTGAAAGAGAATCGATTAAGTCGATTGAACCCATAATACTTGACGAGTTTAAGCATATAGCCCCAATTAATGATAAAATCGTAAGCTGATGGCAGATCTCCTTTATAGAACGGAGGACATTCCGAATGAGCAATTAATGGACTTGTTTGTTGAAACTAAACAGGATCGGGATACAATTGAGCAAATTAAAGCTACTGCGCCTGTTGTGCTAGTTGGAAGTCGCGGAGTAGGAAAATCATTCTTACTTCGTGTTGCTGAGGAGGAAATGTTAAAGTGCTTCGATGCAAATAAAGTGTTACCTGTATATCTCTCTTTTACTAAATCCTCTCTAATTCACTCTTCGGACAATGCTCAATTTGTGAATTGGATGGTAGCAAGAATTTGTTCAAGAATAATAAGGGCATTGCGGAAGCAAGGGTTCCTTGCTAGTCCTCCTTCAGCTATTTCAGTTTTAACTGGTGACGCTGGGACTGACGGCTCTACTCAGATCGAACGAATAGCAGAAGAGTATGAGAATTCTTGGAAGACCACTCAGGCAAAGGTGAATACGGATGCATTACCCTCAATAGAAAAGTTAATAGATGCTATTGAGGAAATTTGTAATGAATTGCAAATCAAACGCATAAACTTATTAATTGATGAAGCGGCTCATATTTTTCGCCCTGAGCAACAACGGCAATTCTTTACCCTATTTAGGGATTTAAGAACACCGTATATTTCTTGTAATGCTGCAGTTTATCCTGGAATAACCGCCTATGGAGACTCTTTTCAGAGTGCACATGATGCAACATTTATTAATGTAGACCGAGACGTTCTTCACGAAGATTACATTAATAAAATGCGGGAAATTGTTGAAAAACAACTTGAAGCAGACAGCAATTTATTAAGTGCAATTGGAAGCCATATGGAAAATTTTTCCTCTCTTGCCTATGCCGCAAGCGGAAACCCTAGACTATTGCTGAAAACACTTTCTAGAGCCTCAAGTGTATCATCTAAACAAATCAATGAAGTCATCAGAGAATTTTATAGAAACGATCTATGGTCTGAGCATTCCTCACTTAGTGAAAAATATCCGGGGCATTCATTTTTAATCGATTGGGGTAGACAATTCGTTGAAGGCGTAGTATTGCCAGAGCTAAAGAAAAAGAATGATCAGTATTTAGGAGAAGATAAGAGTACCACGTGCTTTTTTTGGGTTCATAGAGATTCTCCACTTCCTGTAAAAGAAGCAATGAGATTACTTTCATATACAGGGGTGGTCAATGAACATGCTGTTGGGATTAAAGCGACAAGATCGGAAATAGGGACTCGTTATATGGTGAATCTTGGTTGTTTGTTTTCACTTGAAGGCACACCAGCATCATCAGCATTTCAGATTGCAAAAGGGCTAACACCTAAAAGAATGTCTGAATATGGAATGAATTATGATGCATTCTTGGAGTTGTCGAGCAAGGTTCCGCAATATGATGAAGCTGATATCTCTCAAGTATTAGAAAGAGAATTGCAAAAGTCAATAGAAGTACTTGACTTGTCAGATTGGCAAAAAGATGCTTTGTGGTCGCTAAAGATAGAAACGATAAAGGATGTGCTCTTAGCAAGTGAATCTGAACTTAGAAAGGCACATTATGTAGGAGAAATTAGAGCGCGAAGGATGAAGAGCGCCGCACAAGCTGCAGTATATGAATATTTGAGTGGCTAGCCAGTTTATGCGAATAGAATCAGCACCTGGTTTTTTTCCACTGCCGTTCCTTTCTGAACGGAGATTTTTTTCACGGTGGCATCGCCGGGCGATTTGAGAATGTTTTCCATTTTCATCGCTTCGAGCACGACGATCGGGTCGCCTTTCTTCACGGCTTGTCCTTCAGAAACGACGATGTCGAGCACGAGTCCCGGCATCGGCGCTTTGAGCTCGTTCACTTTTGCGCCGGCGATTTTATCCATGCCCAGCGAACGCAGCAGCTCGTCGTATTTGTCGGCGACCGAAAGCGGGTAGAGGCGACCGTTGATCTTCACGGTCACCGTTTTCTCCGCGGCATTCGACTCGAGAATTTCAACGTCGTACGAACGGTTGTCGCGCAGCACGTGGAAACGTTGTCCGCCGGTGGAGATCACGTCGCAGTTGAACGGCTTGCCGTCGATGCTGCCCGACCATGCGCCGGCTTTTTCGAGTTCTACTTTATGCTTCCGGCTGCCGCTGGTGACGGTGAACGATTGTTTTTCCATGGGAGATCAGGTGTGTCACAAAGTTAGAGGGAAATGCCACGAATTACACAGATTACGCGGATGAAATTAATCTGCGTAATCTGCGCAAGCGGTGGCGATCTTTCCCAACGGTCATTTCCGCTGACAAACGGAGTCGTTTTCCCGCTAAAATTCAGCACCTTTGGCTTTTCCCGTTTCAACCATGCACAAGCTCATTATTCCTGTTTCGCTCCTCCTCGGGTTCGCGATCGCGTGCGGTCACCAGCAGCACGTCACGAAAACCGAAACGCCGAAACCTGCGATCTCCTGGCACAACGACAACGACGATCCCAACCTGAACCCTTCGTCGCGCATCGATTATAATCCTTCCGCCACCCGCGAAACCGACCTGCTGCACACGAAGCTCGACGTGCGTTTCGACTGGAGCAAAAAATACATGTACGGCAAAGCCACCATCACCGCGAAGCCGTATTTCTATCCGTCGTCCACGATGGTGCTCGACGCGCGCGGCATGGAGATCCGTCGCGTTGCAGAAGTGAAGCGCGCCATGGGCAACAGTACGTACGCCAACGACACTACCGCGCTGAAATACGAATACGACGGCAAGAAGCTGCGCATCGATCTCGGCCGGCAGGTAACGCGCAATGACCGCTACACCGTCTTCATCGACTACATCGCGAAACCGGAAGAGCTGAAAGACATCGGTGGCAGCGCAGCGATCTCGGAAGACAAAGGACTTTATTTCATCAACCCCGACGGAAAAATTCCGAACAAGCCGAAGCAGGTCTGGACGCAGGGCGAAACACAATCGAACTGCGTGTGGATGCCGACCATCGACCGTCCGAATGAAAAAATGACCGACGAGATCTACATGACCGTCGACGACAAATACGTGACGCTGTCGAATGGCGTGATGGCGGATTCGCACAAGAACGCCGACGGCACGCGCACGGATCACTGGCGCATGGACCTGCCACATTCGGCGTATCTCGTGATGATGGCTGCCGGTGAATTTGCCGTAGTGAAAGATCAGTGGCGCGGAAAAGAAGTGAGCTACTACGTCGAGCCGCAGTACGAGCAATACGCGCGCATGTCGTTCGGGCTTACGCCGGAGATGATCGAATGTTTCTCCACGAAGCTCGGTGTTGATTACGCGTGGCCAAAGTATGCGCAGATCTGCGTGCGTGATTACGTTTCCGGCGCGATGGAAAATACCTCCGCAACGTTGCACAGCGATTTTCTCCAGCGTGACGACCGCGAGTTCCTCGACCGTTCGTACGAAGAATACATCTCGCACGAATTGTTTCACCAATGGTTCGGCGATCTTGTGACCTGCGAATCGTGGTCGAACCTGCCGCTGAACGAATCGTTCGCGACGTACGGTGAATACATCTGGGACGAATACAAGCACGGCAAAGAAGAAGCCGATTACGGTCATTATTCTTCGCTGCAGGGTTATCTCCGCGAATCGGCTGCGGGTCATGCGACGCCGGAATGGCCGGGTAAACGCGAGCCGCTGATCCGTTTTTATTACGACGATCGCGAAGACATGTTTGACAGCCATTCGTACAACAAAGGCGGACAAGTACTGCACCTCCTGCGTCAGTACGTCGGCGACGATGCGTTCTTCGCTTCGCTGAAACTGTATCTCGAGACGAACAAATTCGGCACCGCGGAAATTCACGATCTCCGTCTTGCTTTCGAAAAAACGACGGGACAGGATCTCAACTGGTTTTTTAATGAATGGTTCCTTTCTCCCGGCCACCCGGAGCTCGACATCACGTATGCCTGGGATGCGGCGAAGATGAAAGAGCGTGTGATCATCCGTCAAACGCAGGATCGCAACAACGGCACGCCGGTCTTCCGCATTCCGCTGAGCATCGATGTGTACCAGGGCGGAAAATCGAAGCGCGAAGAAGTGATCGTGAAATCCGTTTGCGATACGTTCTGGCTGGCTGCTGCCGGTGCGCCCGATCTCGTGAACGTCGACGCGCAGAAAACGCTTCCCTGCTACAAAGCCGATCATCACACGGCGGCAGAGTGGGCGTATCTCTACAATCATTCGACGCTGTATGTCGACCGCGTGGAAGCGCTGCGCAATCTTGCTCCGAAAGGCGTTCCGGAAACCGATCTCGCGAAAGAAGTCGTGACGAAAGCGCTCGGTGATGAATTCTGGGCGATCCGCGAGATGGCCTGCAACGAGCTCGGCACATATGCACAGGACGTGAAGAGCAAGCTCGTCGACATGGCGAAGAGCGACGAACGTTCGATGGTGCGTGCGGCAGCGCTGGCGGCGTTGTCCGGTGGCGCAACCGGCGACGACCTGAAAGATGTTTACCTGAATGCGCTGAACGACAAATCGTATACGG
The DNA here is from genome assembly GCA_946478675.1 of uncultured Flavobacteriales bacterium. Next base: position 5,659 of record CAMLEF010000276.1, read on the forward strand.
TACTGTCGCGCGGGCTTACGGCGTTAGTCATTCATTTCAATGCAACCGGCATGGCGGAAGCGAAGAAGCGCGAGAATGATCCGGCGCGTTCGATGAAAGTGGCTGTTGCACAAGCGTACGCCAACGGCGGCAACGACGATCAGCTGCCGTGGTTTGAAAAAGCGATGGACGGTCTTTATGGCTATTACCTCGGTTCGTTCCTCGGCCAGTACCACGATTTCCTGCTGATGCGCTGCAAACCGGAAACGGTGGAGAAAGCGCTGCCCGGTCTCGAGAAACTGTATCGCGAGCAATCGTCATCGACGGCCATCACCGGATCGCGCATGGTGGTATCGCGTCTTTATTTCAGCTACAAAACGAAACGTGAAGCCGCTGCAAGAAAGCTTGCCGAATTGCAATCCACGAAGAGCAATGCTACCGGCACTGCAGCACTACAGGCTGAAGTTGCCGCTGATGATCATCTCATCGCGTTGCTGGAAGAGACGAGAAACAGAATGAAGGAGTAACATTTCTGAACCACATAGGCACATAGCCTCACATAGTTTTTCTATTGTGCGCTATGTTCCTCATATGTTTGTTCCGTTGTAATTTTTAACGCTGAAATATAAGGGG
>CAMLEF010000277.1 GCA_946478675.1 uncultured Flavobacteriales bacterium
ATCACCGTTCCGGAATAAAAAAGAATGCCTGTGACAGCCGGCAACTGCGCGCCCCACGTGGCCATTGGCGGAACGGCATTCGGATCGTCGCAGGGAACGCTGGTCGAGCTGTTGAGGTAATAACCTTCGCAACGGTTCCAGCCGTATTCGCGACCGCGGTGGATCATGTTCATTTCGTCCCACGTGATCAAACCGTTTTCCGAACAATACATCGAATCGTTTACCGGGCTGAAACAAAAATCGAACGGGTTGCGATGGCTGTAGCTCCAGATGATATCGCAATTTCCGGTGTAGATATTTCCGTCGTCGTAAAACGGGTTATCCGCAGGGATCGTTCCGTCTTTATTAATGCGCAGCGTTTTCCCGTAAGGAACATTCAAACGATGCGCATAATTCAGCGCCGTATCGTTCTGGTCGGAACCGAGATCGCCGATGGTGAAATAAATTTTTCCGGGCTCCGACGGACGGAAATGAAGGTTGCCGCCAAAATGATTTCCCGGCGGATTGTCGGGGGAATCAATATCGAAAATGATCGTGGGATTCGTGCCCGTGTTATTGCTCTCCGTAAATCGCGCGATGCGGATGTGCTCGTCGTTGTTCAGCCGGTGAACGTAATAGACGTACACGTAATGATTGTTCGCAAAATCCGGATCGACCGCAATGCCGAGCAGCCCTCTTTCAAAATCCGCGTCCACCGAATCGCTGAGATCGTAAAAGATCCCGAGAAACGTTCCGTTCGGCGAGAACACCTGGATGTTCGCATTCGACGCCTGCATCACCGTGCCGCCTTTCTGCGTAACGAAAATCCTTCCGTCAGGCGCAAAATCAAAGGCCACCGGCGAGATCAATCCCGTGAGCAGCGTATCCTGCCAGTATTGGGCGGAAGCTGCTATCGGGAGAAAAAGCAGTAGCGTCAGAAACTTTTTCATGATCAAAGAAATTATTGCCGGGGAAATTCGTGCATTCGTGCATTCGGTCATTCGGTAAAAACTATAACCCGAATGTCCCAATGACCGAATGACCGTTTTTTATTCCGTCACGGACAGTTTAATGCTCTGCACCGCTCCGCCGCTTTCCATCGTGCAGAAATAATTGCCGGGCGCGAGCTGCAGCTGCTGTGCGTCGATCGTCAGCTGGTGTTTTCCTTCCGACTGCATACCATCGGCAAGCACTGCGACTTCACGACCGAACATATCGTACAGCACGATCGTCGCCTGCGTATTCTGCTTCATGGTAAAAGCGATCGTCGTCGTGGTGCTGAACGGGTTCGGTGAATTCTGCGTGAAGGAGAAATACGGATTTTCGAAATCTTCCGTACCGAGCCCCTGCGGACAGATACGATAGATGAGGCCGCTGGTCGTATAGCCGCCTTTCATCGCGTAAATGCAGCCGTCGGTGCCTTCTTTCATCGTCGTCAATCCGCCGGCAAGGTCCTGCCATTGCGTGCGGCTGACCACCGTATCGTAAGCCGGTGCATTGCCCAGCGTCAGGTCGTAAATGCGCGCGTAATCATTATCCGCCACCAACACATGATTGTCGAATTCCGGCATCACCTGTCCGCTGTAATAAAGAATACCGGTGAGCGCAGGCGGGTTCGACCAGTCTTCGAGCGGCAGCACCGAACCGGCGAGATTGCAGGGCGTGGTCGTCGAGCTGTTCATGTAAAAACCTTCGCAGGTATTCCAGCCGTAATTGGCGCCGCGATGGATCATGTTCATTTCGTCCCACGCGTTGAGGCCGTTCTCGGAACAATACATGGAATCGCTGACGGGGCTGAAGCAGAAATCGAACGGGTTGCGGTGACCGTACGTCCAGATGATATCGCAGTTGCCGGTGGAAGGATTGCCGTCATCGTAGAACGGATTATCCGTTGGAACATTGCAGCCGAATCCGCCCACCGAATGAACGTCATAACCTGCAGGCACAGGATCTTTCCCGATGCGCAGCGTTTTTCCGAAGGGCAGCGTCAGCATTTGCGCGTAGTTGCCGGCGGAAGTCTGGTTGTGCGCCAGATCGCCGATCGTGAAATAAATATGGTTCGGATCGCTCGGGCGGAAATGCAGGTTGCCGCCCACGTGGTTGCCGGGAATGTTATAGGAAGTGATATCGAGATCGAAGATGACGGCCGGTGAAGTACCGACGTTGTTCGCTTCCGTAAAACGCACGATGCGCAGTCGTTCGCTGTTGTTGTACTGGTGAACGTAATACGTATAGATGTAATGGTTGTTTGTGAAATCAGGATCGGCGGTAATGCCGAGCAGTCCGCGTTCGAAATCCGAATTCACCGAATCGGAAAGATCGTAGAACGTTCCGATGAGCGAGAAATTGGAGTTGTAGGCTTTGATGATCGCAGTGCCGGGAGTGGTCGGTGTGTTGCCGTCTCCTTTTTGCGTGAGATAAATGCGGCCGTCGGGAAGAAAATCGAAGGCGACCGGGTATTGCAGCCCGGTGCAGATGTTGGTGGTGGTGTAGGTTTGCGCGCCGGCGAAACCGGAAATAAGAAAAGCGGAAGCAGCGAGTAATCGTTTGATTTTCATGGGCGGGAAGTGTTGAGTGAGCGAACCAAAAATAGAGAAATTCCGGTCCCCGCCCGGAACGCATTTCGATGGATCGGCAGGAAAACTGTGCGGTTGGTGAAAACGTGACTTGCGTGCGGGTAGAACTGCTGGGGCAAGATGTAAGAACTGCAAAACGCGAAAGGTTTTAAAAACCTTTCGCGTTTTATGCAGGTGCGCATGCAGTAAACGCGAAGCGCTTTCGCGCGAATGTGCAGAGCCGCCGGCACGCAGCACACTTTCGTCAGCGGATGTGCGCACCTCCTTGCGCGCATACGCGCGCGCAAGACCCCAAAGGTTTTAAAAACCTTTGGGGTCTTGCACAATTTTCAAACCTCCCCATCGCACCTTCCGCTTCCCACCCGTACCTTCGCCGCATGACCTCCGCGTGGCTTTCCCTCGGCTCCAATCTCGGCGATCCGCTCCTTCAGCTGCGAGAAGCCCTGCAACGCCTCGGGGAAAACGCGTCGATGACCCGCGTTGAAAAAATCTCGCCCGTCTACCGCACCAAAGCCTGGGGCAATACCGAACAACCCGACTTCCTGAACCTCGTCGCAGAAATTTCCACCGCGCTCCTGCCGGAACACTTGCTCGAACAACTCCTGCAAACCGAACGCGAAATGGGACGCGTGCGCACGGGAAAATGGGGCCCGCGCACGATCGACATCGACATCCTGTATTACAACGGGAAGATCGTAGAGCATGCGGGCTTGCATCTCCCCCACCCGCGATTGCACCTGCGCAACTTCGTGCTCATCCCGCTTCACGCTATTGCGCCGGAGCTCGTGCATCCTGTTTCCGGAAAAACCGTCACGCAATTATTAGCAGAATGCCCGGATAAATCCGAAGTTTGGCCCGGCGGTCTGCTGCCGTCTGAACTGTGAGAACCTCCTACCGTTACATCGCCATCGAAGGCAACATCGGCGCCGGCAAAACCACGCTGGCCCAGCTGTTATCGCGCCGCCTGGATGCCCGTTACCTCCCCGAAGAATTCGCGGGCAATCCGTTCCTCCCCTCTTTTTACGAAAACCGCGACCGTTACGCGTTTCCGCTCGAGCTGTCGTTTCTCGAAGAGCGTTTTCGTCACGTGCGGGAAGCCACGATGAAAGAAGGCGTGATCGTATCGGATTACCTCTGGGAGAAATCGCTCGTATTTGCGCGGGTCACGCTCGCCGGTGAAGAGCTGAAGCTGTTCGAACGGATCTACAACGTCATGGGCGGACAGCTGCAGGTGCCCGACGTTGTATTCTATATCCACCGCTCTACGGACCGCCTGCTGCAGCACATCAGCCGCCGGGGCAGGGAATATGAAAAATCGATCCCGCAGGATTACCTGGCGAAGATCAGCGCCGGCTACCGCGATTACTTTGCTTCGGAGAAGCGCATGCCGGTGATCTGGCTCGACAATGACATGGGACCGGAGCCGCTCGCGCAGCACGTTCAGCAGCTGCTCGGGAAACAATTCTCCAACGGCTTGCATCTTAATCCCTGACACGAAGTATCTTAACGGAAACGCAACCCGACGACGATTTCCTTTCGTAATTAGGGAATTTGTTTATTTTTGCGCCGTACCAAATAACGGATTATTCCTGACCAGATTATGAAACAATCCAAACTTCTCGTCCTCGGTCTCGCAGCAGCGGCTACGCTCGGCTTTGCCTCCTGCTCGGGTCTGAACAAAATGAAAAAGAAGGAGGCTACGGTGCAGTATACCGTGTCACCGAATCCGCTCGAAATGCACGCTGACAGCGTCGCAGTAACGATCACGGTGAACTATCCTCCCAAATATTTCGGTAAGAAAGTTGTGCTTTCTGTAACGCCTGAGATCGGCGGCCGCAAGTTCAAAACGGCAACGCTGCTCGGCGAAAAAGCACAGGGCACCGGCACCCGCATCGCCTACAAAACCGGCGGCTCGTTCACCTACACCGACAAAATCGCTTACTCGTCAGAAATGAAAGATGCTGACGTGAAGCTCAACGCATCCGGTGCGGTGAAAAGCAAAACCAAAGAAATGCCGACCCGGGTAATCGGTCATGGTACGATCATCACCCCCTACCTCCTGAAAAACGACGACAAGCCGATCATCGGCAAAGACCAGTTCCAGAAAACGGTCCCCGCTACGGCTGTCGGCATGACGCACTTCGTGATCAGCTCGACCTCTTACATCCCGAAAAAAGATGTAAAAGGTGACGAAATGAAGCCGGTCAACGATTTCATGAAGTCCTACCGCACGGACCCGAACATGGAGATCAAAAACATCTCGATTTCTTCCTACGCTTCCCCGGACGGTGAAACCGACATGAACGCGCACCTCGCTGAAGACCGTTTCAACAAAACGTCGAAAGATCTTCAGACCATGTTCAAAGACAAGAAAACGGGTTACGAGCCGGCTACCAAGCCTGAGTTCTACCAGAAGCAGGTAACGGCTGAAGACTGGCCGGGCTTCCAGGACCTCGTTTCCAAGTCGAGCATCAAAGACAAAGACCTGATCCTTCGTGTTCTTTCCCAGTATCCTGACGGCGAAAAACGCGAGCAGGAAATCAAGAACATGGCTGCTACCTACGAAGAACTTGCAAAAGTCATTCTTCCGCAGCTCCGCCGTTCTGTAGTTACGGTAAACGCGATCAAGCACAACCGTACCGACGAGCGCATTCTCCAGCTGGCACGTTCTACGCCGGACAGCCTCTCCGTAGAAGAGATCCTCTACGCAGGCACGCTGACCAACGACATGAACGAGAAGCTCACCTTCTACAAAGCCGCTGAGCGCATGTACCCGAACGACTGGCGCACCTCCAACAACGTTGGCTGCATCCTCATCATGCAGAACAAGCTCCAGGACGCGAAAGCAGAATTCAACAAAGCAGACAAGCTTTCCCCGAACAACCCGATCATCATGAACAACATCGGCATCTGCCAGCGTTGGGAAGGTGACCGCAAGACGGCGAAAGAAACCCTCAACAAAGCGAAATCTGCAGGTCCGGAAGTCAGCTACAACCTCGGCCTCATCGCTGTGCAGGACGCACAGTACACCGACGCAGTTTCTGATTTCGGCTCCAACAACACCTTCAACGCTGCCCTCGCGAAAGTACTCGCCGGCGACCTCGACGGTGCACTCACCACGATCGACAAGAGCGCAGAGAAAGAAGACGCAACGTCTTACTACCTGAAAGCAATCATCGGCGCCCGCAAAGGCAACAAAGACATGCTGGTGAACAACCTCCGCTCTGCCATCTCCAAAGATCCTTCACTGAAAGAAAAAGCGAAATCCGATGTTGAGTTCCTCAAGTATCGCGATGACGCCGACTTCAAAGCAGTTGTAGAATAACAACAGGAACCCCAATGGTACAGAAGCCCGGACAATTGTCCGGGCTTTTTTTATAATCCCGTTTTCAGGTGGGCCGCATCCCGTTTTTATACTTTTGTAATAATAAACGTAAAAATGAGGTCTCCCCTGCTACTCCTTCTTCTGTCGGTCCTGTGCAGCGTTCAGCTTTGCCGGGCCCAGCAGGATACGCTCCTGGGCGACGATGAATATTATCTCGAAATGCGCGGCCGCGTGCTCCTTTCCGAAGGACAGCAGCACGACGACGAGAAAAAAGGACTAGACAGCGCAGAAGTAAGAGTGACCAATGAAAATGGCCGTGAAGTCATCTTCGGCTACACCGATGAAAAAGGCCGGCTCGCTTTCCGTCTCCCGCT
>CAMLEF010000278.1 GCA_946478675.1 uncultured Flavobacteriales bacterium
CGATAACGGCATGTACTTCGTAACCGTCCGCACCGGCGAGTCTACCGTAACCCGCAAAGTTTCTGTAGCTCACTAATCGCATCGATTAAAAAGAACTGGCGGTTTTGGCGCAGATTTTGTGTCCTTACCGTCAGTTCTTCTTTCCAGACAGGCCGATCGCTCCGTCCTGCCCATTGCTCAACCCAACACACCAACAGTATCATGAAACGATTTCTTCCTGTTCTCCTCTTCGCATTCGTCGCCATGTCCTTCCGTTTCCAGGATGCGCCGATGCAGAAAATGCCCGCCGTCAACGTTAAAAACCTCGAAGGAAAAATGATCAGCACCGGTGATTTTGCCAACGACGGCAAGCCGATGATCATCGACTTCTGGGCGACCTGGTGCGCTCCGTGCAAAAAAGAGCTGAACGAAATCGCAGAAGTTTATTCCGACTGGCAGAAGGAAACCGGCGTGAAGCTCATCGCCATTTCCATCGACGACCAGCGCAACTCCCCGAAAGTGAAACCGTACGTCGACAGCAAAGACTGGGAATACGAAGTCTATCTCGACGAGAACCAGGATTTCAAACGCGCGATGAACGTGAACAACGTACCGCACGTGTTCGTGGTCAACGGTAAAGGCGAAATCGTATGGCAGACCAACGTTTACAATGAGAACGGCGGCGTACAGAAGCTGCACGACGTGGTTGCCCGCGTTGCCAAAGGCGAAAAGCCGGAATAAAGTTTCACAGTAAAACGCTATTACCACGTGAAAAAATCCCTGTTGCTGATCCCCTTCGCGGGATTTGCACTCTTTGCTCCTGCACAAAACCTCAACAATGTCGCCGGCGGACAGATCCACGGCAACTTTGAGATCGACGCCCAGTACTACAACCCCGATTCGCTGATCAACGCTCCCGCAGTTCCTGAGAAAGCGCTGATGAACGGATGGGGCAACATCACGTACACCAACGGACATTTTTCCGCGGGCCTGCGTTATGAAAGCTACCTGAACGTCCTGCAGGGTTATCCCACCGGCTACAAAGGCTCCGGCATTCCGTACCGTTACGCCACCTACAACAACGACAATCTCGAGATCACCGTCGGCAGCAGCTACGAACAGTTCGGCAGCGGGCTCGTACTGCGCGCTTATGAAGATCGCGGCCTCGGCTACGACAACGCGTTCGACGGCATCCGCGTTCGCTACAGTCCGTACCGCGGCATTTACCTGAAAGGCGTGTGGGGAAAGCAGCGTAATTTCTTCTCTACCGGCGCCGGCATCGTGCGCGGTTTCGACGGCGAAGTGAACGTGAACGAGCTGCTCGATTCCACGATGCGCAACGTCAAAACGCAGATCATTCTCGGCGGAAGCTTCGTGAGCAAATACCAGCTCGACCAGGATCCGCTGCTCGTGCTGCCGCAGAACGTAGGCGCGTGGTCGGCGCGCGGAACGATCATCCGCAACCGCGTCAACTTCAATGCCGAGTACGCTTACAAGATCAACGACCCGAGCATTGCCAACGGCTATATCTACAAGCCGGGCAACGCGCTGTTCACCTCCGCCACCTGGTCGCAGAAAGGACTCGGCATTTATCTCGCGGCGATGCGCATCGACAACTTCAGCTTCCGCTCCGATCGTGACGCGACGGGAAATTCGCTAATGATCAATTATCTCCCGGCGCTGACGAAACAGCATACGTACGTGCTCGCCGCTTTCTATCCGTACGCTTCGCAACCGACGGGACAAGTGAGCTGGCAGGGCGAAGTGAATTACAAATTCAAAAAAGGAACAGCGCTCGGCGGAAAATACGGCACCGATTTCTCCGTGAATTATTCCGCCGCCTATGCGCTCGACACGACGAACCTCAACGACGCAGCCGATCGCAAGATGGGTTACACGTCGAAGTATTTCGCCATTGGTGATTCGATGTTTTTCCAGGACATCAACGTCGAGATCTTCCACAAGTTTTCTCCGCGCGTGAAGGGAACGCTGCTGTACACGAACCTGCGTTACAACAAAAACGTCATCGAAGGAAAAATCAACTACCCGATCATCAATGCGCACGTCGTGGTGGCCGATATTATTTTCCACCTCAATGACCAGCTTACGCTACGCACCGATCTCGAGCACCTGTATACGAAAGACGATTACGGCAGCTGGGCGGCCGGCATCGGCGAGCTGACGATCGGCGAGCATTTTTTCACGGCGGTCATGGACCAGTGGAACTACGGCAACGACAATCCTGATCACCGCATTCACTACTACAACGTTCAGTTCGGTTACATGAAAGGCACGAACCGCATCGTGCTCGGTTACGGCAAACAGCGCGCAGGTATTTTCTGCGTGGGAGGCGTTTGCCGCTTCGTGCCCGCGTCCAACGGCTTCACGCTGACGATCACGAGCTCTTTCTAAACCAGCTGCAATTCCGTAACTTTAGAATTCAATACGACCAATGAAAAGATCAGCCTTTTTCGCTTTAACGGCCCTCGCGTTCGCAGGATGCGATTACGTGAGCGCGCCGCACCAGGCAGGCACTACTCCCGGCGGCGGTGGCGGCAATGGCGTTACCCGTCGTGTGCTCGTTGAAGAGTTCACCGGTCATACCTGTATCGCTTGTCCGGCGGGCTCACGCACGCTGCACACGATTGACAGCCTCTACCCCGGGCAGGTTATGATCGTTGGCATTCACACCGGCTGGTTCGGCGATCCTTGTCCGCCCCACCCGCTGCCGAACGGCGCACCGAGCGGTTCCTTCAGCGAAGATTTCACCTGCGCTACTGCTGATGATTACGACGTGATCTACAACATGTCGGGCAATCCGCCGGTAGCGATGATTAACCGTCTCGGCTACCCGCTGGATTACGTCAAGCAGCAAGGCAACTGGACGTCGCTCGTCGACAGCCTGCTTTCCGCGCCTCCCATTGCCGATCTCGAATTCGACACGGTGATCTACAACAACAGCACGCGCGACCTGACCTTTACGCTCAACGGAAAATTTATCGCTGCGCAGAACGGAACGTTCAATGTGGCGGTAATGCTTACCGAAGACAGCCTCACCGGCTGGCAGATCGACGGCACGCAATACCTGCCGAGCTATACGTTCATGCACGTGCTGCGTGACTGCGTGAATTCGCCCGGCACTTCTTCCGGCGTGCAGCTCGCTACCGGTTCCATCACGGCGAACAGCACCTTCACCTGGTCGCTTCCGGCAACTTACAATGTGAGCTCGTCGTGGAACGCCGGCCGCTGCAAGCTGATCGCATTCGTGTACAATACATCGACGAAAGAAGTGCTGCAGGCTGCGGAAGCGGAGTTACAGTAATACAAAACGATTCGCTGAACGGCCTGTGTCAAACGATGCAGGCCGTTTGCTTTTTCAGCCGCAGATTACGCTGATGCGCGCAGATTTTCACTCCTCGTCGTAACGGTTGGAAAGTCCTTGCGGCATGGCAACAGTTCGTACCTTTGAGCTGATGCGCTACGTGCTTCTTTTTCTCCTCTTAACGCCCCTTACCATCAAAGCCCAACGCACTTTCCGCGCAGGACTGCAGGCCGGTATAAACGCCTGCCAGATCCACGGCGATAACAACTGGGGTTTCCACCAGGCGGGACCGGTGGGCGGAGCGTTCGTCTGCACGGATCCTACACAGAAATGGTACGGGCAGATGGAGCTGCAATTCTCGCGCAAGGGCAGCCGCAAGCTCACGAATCCGAACGTTGGCGATTATACTTCGTTTGAATATCGCCTGAGCTACGTGGAGGTGCCGCTGCTGCTGCGTTACAACATGGGGAAGCTGTATGCGGAGATCGGCGGCAGCGTGGGTTTCCTGGTGAAAGCGCGGCAATGGGACAGCTACAGCGAAATCCCGGCGCAGGATTTTCGCAAATGGGAAACAGCATTCATCGCCGGCCTCGGCTATACGATCAACGACAAGCTTGTCGTCGATTTCCGTTCTTCGAATTCCATTTTGCCGGTGCTGAAATTTCCGCAGCCGGCGTACTACCCGCGATTCATCCCGAACCTGTTCAACCGCGGCATGTACAACAACATCCTCGGCCTGACACTGTCGTATCGTTTCGGCGGTGCGAAAGGCGGCGAATAATTACGGAGCTATGAAACATCGAATCGTTGTTGCGATTACAGGAGCGAGCGGATCCGTTTACGCGAAAGTTTTGCTGGACAAGCTCACCGCGCTGCAATCGCAGATCGACAAAGTGGGCATCGTGATGAGCGATAATGCGAAGCAGGTGTGGGAGCAGGAAATGGGCAACAGCGATTTTGGCAACTACCCGTTCCCGTTTTTTTCGAAAATGGATTTCAATGCGCCGTTTGCATCCGGCTCGTCGAGCTACCGCACGATGATCGTTTGCCCCTGCTCCATGGGAACGCTTGCGCGCATCGCCACCGGCATTTCCAACGATCTTGTTTCGCGCGCAGCCGACGTGATGCTGAAGGAGCGGCGAAAATTAATTCTCGTCACACGTGACACGCCGCTCAGCCTGGTTCATATCAACAACATGAAAACGGTTACGGAAGCCGGCGGCATCATTTGTCCGGCCAGCCCGTCGTTCTACAGCAACCCGAAGAATTTCGAGCAGCTCGCCGCAACGGTCGTCGATCGCGTAATCGATCTCGCAGGATTGCAGCAGGAAACTTTTCGCTGGAACGAATAAGGTGAAGCAACCGTCCGCGTTTTCCGTCGTCTGAACAGCAACCTCCTCCGCATGAAAAAGCTCTCCCTTCTTCTTTTATTCTTCACGCTGGGTGCCCGCTGCTCTTTTCTTTTCGCGCAAGACGTGATTTCGCCGGTGCTCGGATTTTCATTTTCAAGATATCATGAGCAATACGAGCTGCAACAACCGGCCGGCGATCCCGCGGTGGATGTCGGCAACACCACGTACCGTTACGCGCTGACGTACGACATTTCGTTCCCGCACGATTGGTTCGTCGAAGGCGGGTTGTCTTTTGGAAAAACTTCTTACGGCAGCAGCTTTCCACGCGTGAACGACACGGTTCCGGGAACGCTTCCTGCGGTCGATTACAGCGCTAAACGATTTACACTAATGCTTCGCTTCGGCTGGCAGCTGGCGATGTTCGATCAAAAGCTGCTGCTGAAAGCTTATGTGGGCGTCGAGCCCGGCCTGTTGCGGCACCAGGAAAAATTGCCGGCGGGCTGGGAGTATTCGGATGCGGGGCTTACAGCGCATTCTTCCCAATTCGGTTTCGCGACGGACGAGCGTTTCACTGAGAAAAATAAAATCTCGCTGCTGGCAACGGGCGGCGTGCGGCTCGAATACAATTTCTATAAATGGATGGGCGTCAATGCAGGCGTGGAATACAGCAAAGGCGGCTGGAATTATCTCGGGCGCGAAACGAAATACAGTTACTACGGCAGCACGCCATCCGTCGCGGTTTCCGATTGGAACGGCAGCAATTTCCGTTTCCTTGCCGGCATTCATATTTTCTGTCGCCCGCAATAAGTTCGCCGCTGCAGGATCATTTTTCGTCCGCTGTTCCGCGAATGTTAAATCCTATGATCTGTACTATCTTCTTGTCATTTGTGTTAATAAAATCACGCTGCTGTCCTGCAATATTTTAGCGTTCGCCGCGACCTTTGTTTAGGAAATTTAACGCGGCAAGCGTACATTAGTTTATAAGACTTGCGTTCCTTCATAGCGTCCAATTCAATTCAAGAAAGGAGTTTCGTAATGCTGGAGTTCAGTAAACACATTCTTAAAAGCGTCAGCTTCGATAAGTCGCTTTTCCGAAAAGAACTCACCAAAATCATTAACTGGGCAAAGCCCGACGAAGCGCTGTTATTGAAAGCATGGTGTATCGCCACGTTCGGCCATCTCTACGGCGACGTGATCCGCGAAGCTTTCCGCAGCGTGACAAAAGCGTAAAACACGAAAAAGACAGAAAAGAAAGTCCTGATCTCCCGGTCAGGATTTTTTATTTCTCGCCGAGGAAACGAAGATTGCGTTTCAATCCTTCGAACTTCGTGCGCTTCACCGCCGACTTGCGAAAAATTTCCTGGAATACTTCTTCCGTCAATTCTTCCCACTCCGATTTTTTCATCGACAGCAATTTTTCATTCGGGCCGAAAGCCGGTTCGCGGTGCGGTTTTGCAAAACGGTTCCACGGACACACATCATGGCAGATTTCGCAGCCGAAAGCCCAGTTTCTGAATTTTCCTTTTTAACGTTCGGGAATCTCGTCTATGAGCTCGAAGTT
>CAMLEF010000279.1 GCA_946478675.1 uncultured Flavobacteriales bacterium
CCTGCGTGAAACGGAAGATGTTGTCGATGAAGAACAGGATGTCCTTACCGCCGCCGCTGCTGTCGCCGTCGCGGAAGTATTCGGCCATCGTCAGACCGGAAAGTGCAACACGCGCACGTGCTCCGGGAGGCTCGTTCATCTGTCCGAAGACGAAGGTGGCCTGTGATTCTTTCAGCTTGTTGGTGTCGACTTTCGAAAGGTCCCAGCCGCCTTTGTGCAGCGACTCGGTGAAGTTGTCACCATATTTTACGATACCGGATTCGATCATCTCGCGGAGAAGGTCGTTTCCTTCGCGGGTACGTTCACCGACTCCTGCAAATACAGAGTAGCCGGAGTGGCCTTTCGCGATGTTGTTGATGAGCTCCTGGATAAGTACGGTTTTGCCTACGCCGGCGCCACCGAACAGACCGATCTTACCGCCTTTTGCGTACGGCTCGATGAGGTCGATGACTTTGATACCCGTGAAGAGCACTTCCGTTGCGGTGGAGAGGTCTTCGAATTTCGGGGGCTGGCGGTGGATCGCGTAACCGTTTTCGTTGCTTACGTTGCCCAGGCCGTCGATGGCGTCGCCGACAACGTTGAACAGGCGTCCTTTGATCGCTTCACCGGTCGGCATTTTGATGGGCGAGCCGGTAGGTACGACTTCCATGCCGCGTGCGAGACCGTCGGTAGAATCCATCGCGATGGTGCGGATGGTGTCTTCACCGACGTGCTGCTGGCACTCGAGGATCACTTTCTGTCCGCCTTGGCGGATCACATAAAGGGCGTCAAGAATATTGGGGAGTTTTCCGCCGTGGTCGGTGAAGCTGACGTCGATCACCGGGCCGATCACCTGGGCAATTTTTCCGTTTTGCATGGAACTAAAGGATAGGTTCTTAAAATCCGCCGCAAAAATAGGAAGTTTTATCCTGAAAAAGAGACAGGGTGTTAATAATTGGTGGAATAAATCCGGGCGAAGAGGGAAGGGCGGTTTCGGTCGATGAAACGTTCGTGGAAACAGACGAAAAAACAGTCGGCCAGTCTTCAGTCTGCAGTTGTCCATCTTGCAAAACTAACCTGAGGACCGACTGACTGACTGACTGACCGACCAACCGACCAACCGACCGACTTAGTTTAATGCAACAGCTTCTAAGTACCTTTGCCCCGCACCATGAAAATCTACAATCACATCGACGAGTTCATTCCTGCGGGAAATGCGGTCGTCACGACGGGAACCTTCGACGGCGTGCACCTGGGGCACCAGCAGATCATCCGCCAGCTGAAGAATGCTGCGGGCCGTATCAAAGGAGAAACCGTGCTGCTTACCTTTTTCCCGCATCCGCGCATGGTGCTGTTTCCCGACCGCAAGCAGCTCCTGCTGAATACGCCGGAAGAAAAAGCAGCGCTCCTCGAAAAAGCCGGCATCGATCATCTCATCGTGCATCCGTTCACCCGCGAATTCTCGATGCTTTCTTCCAGTGAATTCATCGAGAATATTCTTGTGAAGAAACTCGGAACGAAAAAGCTCGTCATCGGGCACGATCACCATTTCGGCCGCAACCGCGAAGGCAGCTTCGAGCATCTCCGGGAATTTGGCCCGGTTTATGGATTCGAAGTCGAAGAAATCCCCGCACAGGAAGTGGACGACGTCAACGTCAGTTCAACGCGTATTCGCGAAGCGCTCGGCAACGGCGATGTGGAAACCGCAGCAACTTATCTCGGCTACCGTTACACGATCAACGGAACCGTTGTAAAAGGAAAGCAGCTCGGCCGTACCATCGGTTTTCCGACGGCGAATATCCGCGTCGATGATGCGTACAAGCTCGTGCCGGCAGATGGTGTTTACGCCGTGTTCGTGAAACGGAAATCCGATACGCTGCCGGGAATGCTGAACATCGGCATGCGGCCTACGGTGAACGGAACGGAACGCACGATCGAAGTGAATATCCTCGGCTTCGACGGCGACCTTTACGGGGAAAACCTTATCTTGGAGTTTGTAAAGCGCATCCGCGACGAGCAAAAGTTCAGCGGGATCGACGCTTTAAAAGCCCAACTGGAAAAAGACCGCAGCGAAGCTTCCGCCCTACTTGGCCGCAGCTGACCCCGGGACCGCAGGCAAACGGTCCGATGCACATGAAACGATTACCGATGAAACTGAGAATCCCCCTGCTGCTCTCCACGCTCCTGGCGATGCTGCTGTTCCTGCCTTCGCGCGCGCAGCAACCCGCAACGCCCAAGCTTTACCCGCTGCTCGATTCCACCACGCTCGACACGATGACCGGTTACACCGATCTCACCGAAGCGATGAAAAATCCCGAGAAGGTCGTCAAGCTCGTGCTGCGCAAGCAGAAACTGAAAGCATTTCCGAAAGAGATCTGGAGCTTCCCGAACCTGCAGTACCTCGATCTCAGTAAAAACCAGATCACCGATTTCCCCGATTCGCTCGGGCAACTGAAGAACCTCCAGGTGCTGCATCTTTCGCGCAATAAAATAGAATCGCTCCCGCGCGAGATCGGCGACCTGACGAACCTTGTCGTGCTCGACGTGAATCAAAACGAAGTCATCAACATCCCGCCGCAAATCGGCAAGCTGAAGAAGCTTCGTTATCTCGATCTCTGGAGCAACAACATTTCATCGTTCCCCGACGAGCTGAAAGAATTGCAGGACAACCTGCAGGTGCTCGACCTCCGCGTCATCCTCATCAACTACGATACGCAGGACCGCATCCGAAAAATGCTCCCGAAAACGACGATCTACTTTTCCCCGCCCTGTCATTGTAATCAGTAGTATTGAGTATCGAGTATTGAGTATTGAGTATTGAGTATTGAGTATTGAGTATTGAGTATTGAGAAAATACAAGAGACGTTCTCAATACTCAATACTCACGACTCAATACTTTTTTGCTTCAGATCAATGCTAACGAGAAGGGCGATGGCGCCAAAAACCAGCGCGGCCATTTTATCCGTGTCGAGGAAAGCGTTGAAAAATCCGTGCACGTAGAACGTGATCAATCCGAGCAGCGCTGCGATTGCAACCACGCGTTGCCTGCGATCTGCAGAACGGTAAATCACTTTTAATCCGTAACCGATTACCGTAAACATGATCGCAGTGAAGAGCAGCAATCCCGGAAATCCTGTTTCCGAAAGCGCCGTGAAGAATTCCGAATGTGCATGTCCGCGGTTGCCGTTGAAGGTGCTGATGCGCGTGAGGAACGTGTGCACCTGGTAACGCCCGTATTCAAATTGATACGTTCCCGGCCCGAATCCCGTAAACGGCCGGTCCTGCGCCATGCGGATCGCTGCGGCCCACCGGTTGACACGCTCGAGGTTCGAGGCATCACTCTGGATGT
This sequence comes from uncultured Flavobacteriales bacterium, assembly GCA_946478675.1. Next base: position 3,329 of record CAMLEF010000279.1, read on the forward strand.
TGGTCACCGATTGTAAATGTTCCGCCACCGAACCTTTGTTGCTCACCGCTTCGTTCCTGCGAATAGAATCGATGATGCGGTTGCTCAGCAGTGAAACAGAGATCGTCATCACCGACAACAGAGCGAGCAGCATCCACAAACGCATGCGCAGCCGGATGAAAAAATAAAATACCAGCGCGATCACCAGGCTCATCCACGCCGCTCTTGAAAAAGAAAAAATTTCTGCGGCCAAAGTCGTCAGCAGCGCCAGCACGATCAGCCAATTCGCGGAACGATTTAGCCCAAGCAGGCGGCGATTGAACAGCAGCAGCAACAATCCGGGGATGACGAACGCGAGCACCGCACCGAAGATCGTATGGTCGGCGAAGAACGGCCTGCACATGGCGTACGCCGCATCCACGCGGAAATTAAAATGCGCATGCTGCACCAGCGTATACACCGAAGGGAAAATGCAGCCCGCGCCGTACAAGACGAACAGCATCGGCTGCTTCGCCGGATCGCTGAACCATTTTCCCGCGAGGAGATAAAACACAACGAGAAAAGCGATGCGACCCACCCAGCGCTTCAGGCTCACTTCGGGAAAATGACTCGTCGTGCTGCAGATGATCATCCATACGATTTCAAGCGCAAGCAGAAGCGTGAGCGGATGCCGCAGGAAATTTTTTGGCAGCTGGTTTTTTCGCAGCAGTATCAGTGAAAACACCAGCGCCGTGAGGCCGATTAGTAATTCCGATGGCATGTCGATCGCGAAGCCGCCGGCAGACGTCAGCGTGACGGAGCAGGGCACGGCGACGAGCAGCAGCGGAAGCACCGCGCGGAAATGGAAAAGATAAACGTACGCGAGCGCCAACGCAGGAACGCTCAGCAGCAGCGGCAGGAGCAGGTCGTTGCGTTCTTTCAGCAAAGCAAAATTGAACGCCGCCACAAACAGCAGCAAAGCGCCTGCCACCAGGAAAATCCCGGTGCGCGATACGTTGCGGTTCGTGGAAGATAAAAGGCTCAAAGCTGGTCGCGGAGGCGCTGGATCTTTTCGTAAAAAAGCAGGACGATGATGCTGAGCACGAGCGCTACAATACCCGACAGCGCCAGGTTCACGAGATACGACGGTGACGTTTTCTTGTAGGAAACTTCCGCGCGGTCGATCTGGAAGACTTTCGTGATCGGGCTGGCGAGGGCGATGTGCGCGCGTTCGTAGCGCGTGGAAATTTCATTCAGCCGCGTCTGCTCGTAGATGAACTGGTTGAGCAGCACTTCGAATTCCGCAGAGAGCGCGTCTTTCCCGTTGCCGGCGATCTGGATGGCGCCCTGTGCGTTGATCGTCGCCATCATGCCGTTGTCTTTTTCGTGCATGCTGTTGATGCGCCGCGCCAGCGAGTCGACGAGCTGCTTTTTCTGCGCATACTCCACGCCGAGCGATTGGTACACTTCGCCGAAATTTTTCTTGATGATGCGCTCGCGGAGACCGTCGATCATGTCGATGATGCTGTTGACGATCTTCGCGCTTAACTCCGGGTCGCGCGTTTCCGCCGAGATGACGATCGACATGTACGGCGATCGCTCGAAGTTGATGTCGCGGTTGAAATGCTCTTTCAGCTCATCCCGCCACGAAGGCGACGATTTGTCGATGCTGTAATATTGTTCGAGACGATACAGCTGCACGATGCTGTCGCGAAGTGTGTTCGACTGCAGCACCTGCAAGAGTCGATCGGCTTCCACGTCGTAACCAAAAGTCGGGTTGTCGACGTAGGATTCTGCGGAATACTGGTAAACCGGGAAGACGATGCCGCTCGAATAATATTTTTTCGGGATGAACGAAGTGACGACTGCCGCAAGAACAAGCGCCACGCTCACGACGAGAGCGATCAGCTTCCAGCGTCGTTTGACAAAGCGAAAAAACTCAACGCCTTCTGCCGGCTCGGCAGGGGATAAAGAAAACGAAGATGCCATTCGCGAAATTAAAGAAATCGCACCGCGAAACTCTTTTGCAAAAAATCTAATCTGCGGAATCCGCGAAATCTGCGGCTATTTTTTTCGAAACAAGCGATTCGGATTTTTCGCGATCAGCTCGTAACGCGGATCTTTTTCCAGCGCTTTCGCCACACGTGCAGAACCGAACGGGCTCCCGTCTTCCGAATCATCGAAGAACAAATAGCCACCCGGCAACAGAAAGCGATCGGCATTTTCAAAATCACGTCGCGCAAAATCTTCGTCGTGGTTGCCGTCGATGTAAATGAAACCGAACTTTCCTTTCGGGGTGAATTTTCGCTGCATGATGTCGGTGAGCTCTTCCTGCTTTTTCCACGAAGCGAAAAATGCATCCGACGTCATTTCGAAAGCGTATGGAAGATTCCCCGCGCTGAAGAATGCCGTATTGCGGATGTACGAAGCTTTGATGAAAGCGGCGAACGCTTCGCGCGTGATGGAAGTGTTATCACCGACAAAACGAAAGTATTCTTCCGGGATATTTTTTTCGTCGTCACGCCAGCCGCGCACGATCCACGGGTCGACGGAAATCACCGTGTTGTTGCGTCCGTGCTTTCGCAACAGGTAAGTCATGATATTTGCGGAAAGACCGGCGAATGCACCCAGCTCGAGCAAGGGCGCATTCGCCGGCAAATTCCGGATCGCTTCTTCGAAACAAAAAATATTTCCCTTGTGTTGCATGCCCGGATTCGAGCAGAGCAGCCAGTTCAGGAATTCATCCGACGCATCGGTGTAACCCGTGCCCGCGAGCTTCTTTAAACTGCGGATGATCTTTTTCGACATGCGCCGGAAGTTGATTTATTCGAAAGGTACGGTTCGTCTGTTTACGCGGTGCGATCCGAATTTCATCGTGAGCATGCCCATGAAGTTCGTGCCGGCCTGCGGGTAATAGTA
>CAMLEF010000280.1 GCA_946478675.1 uncultured Flavobacteriales bacterium
TATGCACCTGCTGGCGCCGCTCGACTACCGCGCTTCGTGCGGGAAAGACCGCAACTTCCTCGAGCCGCAGCTGTCAACAGCCTGGTGGTTCACGCAGGGCGTCAATCAATATTTCGGATGGTTGGCGGCCGTTCGCGATTCGTTTGTGGCCGAAGAAGAATTTATGGGCTACGTGAGCGCGCGCATCCGCAGCTACCTCACTACGCCGCGCAGGCCGCTCACCCATCTCGCGAATGCGCAACAGCTGATGCAGTCGCCCGTGCGCTGGGAGGCGCTTCGCTCGAAAGCCATGCTGACCGCGTTCCTGCTCGACATCCGCCTGACGGAAATTACCGGCGGCTCGATTGGATTGCGCGAAGCCGTTTTGCAACTGGGCCGCGACGGCCGGTTCAATCCCGATTCGCTCGAACAAAATCTTGCGAAAATCTGCGGCAACGACGTGCATGTGTTCTTCCGCGATTACGTCAACGGAACGAAACCGTTACCACTGATGGAATCGCTCGGCAAAATTAGTTGGGCCTATGCGCCGGAAGCAGTGGACTCCGTGCTGACGTTCGGGCATTTCGGCTTTTTGTACGATGACGAGAAAGATATTTTCATCGTGCACAATGCGGATACACTGAACCGTTTCGGCCTGCGCGACGGCGATCGTCTCGTGAGCGTCGACAACGTGCTGGTGAATGCGTCCAACTTCGATGATGCGCTGCAGCCGGTGTATTCGCCGCAACGCAACGATGAAGTGGAAGTGCATTTCATCCGCGAAAAAGAAAACTGCATCCGCACCGCCGTTCCCGTTTCCGTCGGCATCGTCGTGGAGCACCTGATCCGTTCCGATCCTGCCGCTGCGGAATCCGCGGTGCTGATGCACGACATCCTTTTCCGTCATCATCCCGCCAGCTGATCCTGCGCGCATTTTCCCGTACCTTTTCGTCATGTTTCGCACCGTCATCCGCTGGCACGCCCTGCGTGAAACGCCCGACCAGTTCGCCGAAGGACAAGTCGTCGTGCGTTACGTCGGCGGCAAAAAGATGTGCGTCGTCAAAACCGCCAAAGGCATTTTCGCCATCGAAGAAAAATGCCCGCACAACGGCTTCTCGCTCGCGCAGGGAAAATGTACCGCCGACGGCGAAGCGATCGTTTGTCCGCTCCATCGTTACGCGTTCGATTTCAAAACCGGCCGTGCAAGAAACGGTTCCGGCGGCGCAGCGAGAGTTTTCCCCGTAGAGATCCGCGAAGACGGCATTTACATCGGCACCGAAGAAACGGAATGGGGCTGGTGGAAATAATGTGCTGATTTGCCGGTATGCTGATATGTCGATGCCCGCAAAATGCCGGCCCACATTCAAAAATTCAATATTCAATATTCTTTAGCCGGGAAATCTCTTCTGAAAAGAATATTTGAATTTTCATCCCACAGCCTGCAGCATACTCTGCAATGCAAAATCATCAGCACATTGGCATATCGGCATATTGGCACATCCTTTTATACCTTTGTTACAGCAAACCACACGTAACCGCGCTTCCGCTGCGCACTCACTCTAAAGCACTTCCTATGTCCATTCATAAAAAAGAAGTCAAAAAGGTCACGACGCGCGTCCTGCAGGATATGAAACGCAACGGCGAAAAGATCGCGATGCTGACGGCGTACGATTACACTATGGCGCAGATCGTAGACGCGGCCGGCATCGACGTGATCCTCGTCGGCGATTCGGCATCGAACGTGATGGCCGGACATGAAACGACGCTGCCGATCACGCTCGACCAGATGATCTATCACGCTTCGAGCGTCGTGCGCGGCACCGATCGTGCGCTCATTGTTGTCGATTTGCCGTTCGGTTCTTACCAGGGCAATTCGAAAGAAGCGCTGAACTCGTCGATCCGCATCATGAAAGAATCCGGCGCGCATGCGGTGAAGCTGGAAGGCGGACGCGAAGTGAAAGAATCCGTCGAGCGTATTCTCACCGCCGGCATTCCTGTGATGGGCCACCTCGGACTGACGCCGCAATCGATCTATAAATTCGGGACGTACAACGTGCGCGCGAAAGAGGAAGAAGAAGCGAAACGTCTCATCGAAGATGCGCACGTGCTCGAACAGGCCGGCTGCTTTGCGCTCGTGCTTGAAAAAATTCCCGCCGCACTCGCCGCCCGCGTTTCGCAGGAGCTGGCCATCCCGGTCATCGGCATCGGCGCCGGTGGTGGCGTAGACGGACAGGTGCTCGTGTACCACGATCTCATCGGACTCACGACGCAATTCCATCCGCGCTTCCTGCGCCGCTATCTCAATCTCTACGACGAGATCAAAGGAGCGGTCAGCAATTACATCTCGGATGTCAAGTCAAAAGATTTCCCGAACGAAGGCGAACAGTATTGAGTTCGGAGTAAAGAGCCGGGAGTTCGGAGCTTATTACAATGAAATAACTCCGAACTCCCGACTAAAAACTCCCAACTCATTCACATCGTTTTTCCGCCGTGCAGGTTCACGAGCCAGAAGAGCTGCCCGATGTGACCGTTCTCGTGGCGGATGTGATGCATGATCGTATTGCGCATCGTTTTTCCGCCGAGAATTTCCCAGTTGATATTATTCGGCGCATCGAGCATCGCGGGATTCAACTGCGTTAAATGTTCCATCGACAGCCGGTGCACTTTATTAAATCCCGCCACCACTTCTTCCCACGAAGGCCCGTTCGCTTCTCCTTCGTCGCCCGGTTTTCCCATCGCGAAATGTTTCAGCCAGGAAAGCTCCGGGTTCGGTCCGCCGGTGGAGCGCAGGATGAGGCTGTTCTGTCCCCAGGCCATGTGCGCATATTGCCAGTAAACGCTGTTCAGCTTTTTACCGTTTATCTCGAAGCGTGTTCGCAATTCGGCTTCCGTTTTTCCTTCGAGCTTCTTCAGGATATCATGCGCCTGCTGCCGGGTCGCATCAACCAGGTTGCGGAGCGTCGTCAATTCAGTAGTAAGGTCCATTGTAATTATCGTTTGATGCCCGACATGAGATCACACAGCGAGCGGTCTTTGTGCAGGTTGTCGATCAGCGCCATCAGCACGTGCGCATTCAATTCCGATTTCAGCGCCATCGTCTTTTTCGCTTTGGGAACGTTGTCCGATTTCACTGTGAGAAAACCCGACTGCAAACCGTACGTGACTTCGCGCCAGGGAATCGTGTAATCGACCGGCGCACGGAACCAGGGCTTGCGCGTGAGGTGAACGCCCAGCCGGTCCATCGTCAGCTCGTGCACTTTTACCGTCCCGCCGTTTGCGATCGTGTTGATCATCTGGTTGAGCATGCGGTTGCCGAAACATTCCCATATCCAATACGTGATCAGCTGGTTCTGCTGCGCCGGCGTGCTGCCGCTGAGCAAAGCTTCGTAAAAGCGGAATTCGATCTTGTCGTTTGAGCTGTCGACGAATTTAAAATAGAATTCCGTGTTCGACTTAATCCCGTTCACGCGCGTGATGGTCGTGCCGTAGGAAAAGCCGGTGATCTCGCTGCACATCATCTGCGTGTCGCCGTAGATCAGGCTGTCTTTGTCGATGGAAAAATAATTCGTCTTGAATAAGCTGTTCTTGATCTCGGTCTGGTAGGACATGAAGCGGGTATGTTTGACAAGGCAATATATAAAAACAGGCGGTTGATAATGCCACGAAGGCACAAAGACACAAAGTTTTCCAATGCGGCATTTTTTGAAACCGCTGTATCTTGCGCAACATGAATTATAACTCCGCCCTCGATACCTTTTTCTCTTCCGAATACATGAGCTTCGGCACACTGATCGGTTTGATCGTTGTGGGTTTTATTTTCCGAAAACCGCTTTACGTCAACCGGGAACGGAAAGTGCTGTTCGGCGGATTGTATTTCCTGCTGGCGCTGCTCGGTTTCTTCACGATCATTCTCATCAATCCCATTTTCTGGGGCTACGGCAAAGCGATCGGTGTTACCGCAGCGGAATTGCAAAACGGGAAGCTGTACGTGATGGATTATCGCTTATCGACCGGTGGTGAAAACGAAGACCCGGATCCGCATTACCGTTTCCAGTTTCTCGATCCGGCGACGGGCAAAAAAGAATTTCGTTTTCTCGCGGGAAGCAACCTCGAGCTGATGCTGATCACCGAACAGTCGATCATCTGCCGGCAATTAGGTGAGATTGTTTTTTATTCGGTAGAAGACGGCAAAGAGACGGAACGATGGAATGAAAAAACGCTGCCGGAAATTTTTCCTGAATTAAAATCGGGTATTGATAATTTCAGCCCGTTTATTCATTCGAAAAATTTCCCAACGGTAGAAGTCAGCACACGCGACGGACAGAAATGGGAACTGCACCTGGCGAATCATAACGTCGTGGGTAAAAAGCCGCTTCCGCCTTACGGGTTAATTCCGGGGCCATGGAAAGTGGAAGAAAACGAGATCAGCAACTCGGACAAGTACAGGTTGCTGCTACGTTCCGAATCCAGCGGAGAAAAACGCAAACAACTTTTCCTTCCGGATGACAACCTCGCCAACAAAGATTTATTTTTCATCGAGGGAAAGTTTGTTGAATGCAGTCCCAAAGACAGCACCGTCGTTATCCTGCATTACGAAACCACCGACAAGCTGCATTTCCTGCTGACCGGCATTTCTTCCGATGGAAAACAAAAACGCTGGGAGATCAAACAAACCGAACTGCGCCACGAGCAGAATGAATATCCGCTCGAAGTTTGCAACACGACCGACCCGGCAAAAGGCATTCTCTATTTCTTCCTGCAGGATGTTGCGGTCGCCATCGATATGCACGACGGAAAAATTCTCTGGCGAACGGAGCTCTGATCAGAAACGAATGCCGACGAGGCAGATATCGTCGACCTGCTCGAGCTCGCCTTTCCATTGATCGAAAACTGTCTCGAGCGTTTGCTGCTGTTCGGCAAGCGGCTTTTCACTGACAGCAACAAGCTGTTCCATCAATTGTTTGTAACGAAACTTCTTTCCTTTCGGTCCGCCGAACTGGTCAGCGAAACCGTCGGTGAACAGGTACAGCATGTCGTTGCGCTGCAGTGAAAATTCCTGCGCCGTGAACGGTTGTGCTTTTTCGCTTTTTCCCACCGGCATTTTATCCGCCGGCAATTCGATCACCTGCTTCTCGCGCACTACCACCGGCGCATTGTATGCCGCCGCATACGTGAACGAAGTAAGCTTGTCCGTCATCGACCAGCGGCAAAGAATGCCATCCATGCCGTCCTGCATATTCGAAGCCGTGTGTTCCTGCGAAATATTCTGAATGAGTCGCTCGCGTACATGACCGAGCACATTAGCCGGGGCCTGGATATTTTTCTCCGTCACCGCTTCGTTCAGGAATGAAATATTCAGCAGGCTCATGAACGCGCCGGGAACGCCGTGCCCGGTGGAATCGCACACCGCGAGATAGAACGCATCGTCCCTGCGCGCCGCCCAGTAAAAATCGCCGCTGACAATATCCTTCGGGCGGAACAGCACGAAATAATCGCCGAGGTGCGTGTCGAGCAATTCGCGATGAGCCAGCAGCGCATATTGAATTTTCCGCGCATAGTTGATCGAATCGGTGATCTCGCGATTCTTCTCCTCCACTTCCACATTGTGATTTGCGATAATGCCTTTCTGTCGCCGCGTGATGCGGAAACGATTGAAGAGGAAAAGCGAAAACACGAGCACAATCACCAGCAGCGACACCGAAGAGATGATGATGTACAACTGCCGTTTTTCTTTTTCAGCGTTGATCTCCTGCTCTTTCTTATGCGCGGTTTCAGCGATCGCCTGCTGCTTGTCGTAATCCGCTTTGGCTTCCAGCTTGCCGAGCTCCTTGCTTTTCGAATCGTTGAACAGCGAATCTTTCAGCGCCGTGTATTTCTGGAAATTCTCGAACGCATCCTGCCAGCGTTTCGTCTTTGTGTACAATTCACTCAGCGCACTGTAAGCGTAAATCGCATTGTCGGGATCTTTGATCTCCAGCGAAAGCGACAGGCATTCTTTCAACGTGCGCTCCGCATCGTCGTAGCGGCCCATGTTCGTGTACGTGCCGCCGATATTTCCCAGCGTATTCGCAATGCCCGCCTGGTCGCCGATCTGTTTCTTGATCTCCAATGAGCGATTGTAATAATCCAGCGCCAAATCGTTTTCACCGATCACCGAATAGATGATGCCGATATTGCCAAGCTGCCGCGACACGAGCGC
>CAMLEF010000281.1 GCA_946478675.1 uncultured Flavobacteriales bacterium
TGCGTTCGATCAATTCCACGATGGCTTCTCTCGTGCGCGGGCGGGGGCCTTCGAGCCGCACAGCATAAATGGCCTCCGCATCCGACGGCAGCATTTCCCGCAGCAGCAGCCGTTCGGTGGTCATTTCCGGGAAAGGAGAGAAGTTCAACTGCAGCATCAACGGTGCGGAGTGAGCAGCGAGAAGCTCGTGGTGTCGTAAAATTTTCCGTCGAGATAATAGTTCTCGCGGAAATAACCTTCTTGCTCAAAACCGTATTTCTTCAGCAGCGAGATCGACGCGATATTTTCGGGAGCGGTGTTCGCTTCCACGCTGTGCAGCTTCATCACGTCGAAGCCGTATTGCAGCACCACGCCGAGCGCTTCGGTCGCATAACCGTTGCGGTGAAAATCCTTATGCAGCGAATAGCCGAGCTCTGCGCGGTGATGCTCATGCAGGATGCGCCAGAACGCCATGTCGCCGATCATCCTGCCGTTTTCTTTCAGCGTGATCGTCCAGCTGATGGCCTGGTTGGCGGCGATGTCGGTTTTGATGCGCTCCAGCAATGCGATGGTTTCTTCCATCGTGCGCTGTTTTGCGCCACCGTTGCGGATTTCGAAAAGCGCGTCGGCATCGGAGTCACGCATTTCGCGCAGCACGAGACGTTCCGTCGTCAATTCGGGGAAAGGAGAAAAATTCAGCTGGAGCATTTCAGTAAAATTCAATTGCGGTGACCGGGTGAATTTCCCAGGCGCTGCAGGCTTTGTAACCCTGTACCGACGAGTGACCGCTGTAATGATGATTATCGAAAAACAACGAACCGGTGATCGACTTCACGTGCATCGGCGGATGTTTTTCATTGACGGTGAAAACGGTTTCTTTTTTAATGTCTTTTCCAAAATGCGCTTTGAATTTTTCACGCACGGCGGAAAGCGTGGCGTAATACGGGCTCGACGGATCGGGCAGGCCGGAAATTTCTGCGGAGAAAAACTGCTGCGCCTTATCGGGGCTGGCGGTGGCGCCGAGAATGATGTGGTAATCGTTATCGTCTTCGCGCTTCACGCCGAAAATGTAAACATCCGTCAGCACCACGTTGTGATTCTCTTCCTGCGTGCGCGGCGAATTTTCCCTGCGCGCCTCGGTCTTCGTATGCATGTAAAGATCCGACGGCAGCCAATGGTAATACGCCTGGAGCGAGCGGAACGTATCGGCCGGCGCAGCGACAAAAGAAGTTTTGGCAGCGGCGCGCACTTCACCGTGAAAATTTCCCGACGTATCGCGCGAAGGAACCGTGTCCGGGGAAAGCGCGCTGTAATTGCGGGAAGCCGAAAGCGGCTGTTGTGCCGGCTGACAACCGAACGTCAGCAGCAGGAAAAGCAGCGCAAGCGTTCTCATTTGACGAGCGAGAACGTCACGCGGATGTCTTTCAGCGGGCGGGCCGCCGCATCCACCGGTTGCGCCGCAATCGAATCGACGACGTTCAGGCCGGAAACGACTTCGCCGAATACCGTGTAGCTGCCGTCGAGGTGCGGTGCGCCGCCTTCTTTCTTGTAGACTTCGCGCTGCTTCGGCGTAATGACACGGTGCGGCGTTTTCGCGAATTCCGCATCGATGAGCGGCGTGACCTGGTTCGAATAGTAATTGAGGCTGTCGGGATTGCCGGTTTGCTGCATGCGCATCTGTGCGCGGATGAACGAATTTTTCAGCGCGGCATTTTCCGGCGCGTTGATGATCTTGCTGAAGAGCTGCTGCTTCACGGCCTGGTCCATGCGGAATTTCTGGATCGTGTCGAGCTCGCCGTCGCGGAACGTTTTGCCGTCGACAATGTAAAACTGGCAGCCGGAAGATTCTTTGTTCGGGTTCACGTCGTCGCCCTGGCGTGCAGCAGCGAGCGCGCCGCGTTTATGGAAGAGGTTCGGGTGAAACTCGGCAGGAATTGTATAACCCACATCGCCATTGCCGAGCATCGTGCCCGGTTGCGCATGTTTCGAATCGACGTCGCCGCCCTGGATCATGAAGCTTTTGATCACGCGATGAAACAGCGTACTGTCGAGCGTGTGATTGTCCACGAGTTTCAGGAAGTTATCGCGATGCTTCGGCGTCTCGTCGTAAAGCACGATTTTGATGTCGCCAAACTGCGTATGGATCAACACCTTGCGGCGAAGATCGGGGGCCATGTAAGAAGTGAAGAAGGGCAGGGCAGCAAGGAAGAACAACGGCAGGGCTATGCGCTTGAGCATGTTCAAAACTTTTTTATATTTGTGTATTGTAAAGGTAGTCATTCGGCTACTTTGCAACAAAAACGGGGCTTTCCGTATTGAACCTCGGCAAACGATGAACCAGTTTATCAAACGTTTTGTAACCGCCGGCACGATTCTGCTGGTTTTGTTCGCGGTGACGGCGATTCCTGCTTGTCATAAGGACAAACCCTGCAAGGCGATCATTACCGTGCTCGATCCGAATAACAACCCGATCAGCGGAGCGACCGTACGTCTCGATCCTACCGGCAACAGCCCGAACCCGACGATCTCTTCGATCAGCGAATCGACCGATGCTTCCGGTAAAGCGAATTTCGAAACCGAGCTGCCGAAGATTCTCGACGTTGTTGTGATCGTAGGAAGCACGACTTACGGGAATACCGGTAAAGTGGTTCGTTTCGAACAGGGAAAAACAGACGAGGTAACCGTAGTGGTTCCTTAACCGATAAAATTCTTTTCAGAAAAGCACTCGCCGACGGCGGGTGTTTTTTGTTTTACAGCACTTCATTCCGCACGAAATAATCGATCACCGCCTGCAGCATGAGACGATGCTGTTGTGCCGGTTTTAAATGCGGCAGCTTCGAAGTCGCTTTCCAGTGCGGCCATCCATCGGCGTCTTTTCCTTCGAATTCGTAATAGCCGAAAGGCTCCAGCAGCGTGCAAACGGCGATGTGCATCACGTCGAGCTTTTCGTCCTTCTTCAGCTTGCGGTAGCCTTGCCCGAGCTCCTGCAGCCCGATGATGAACAGCACCGCCTGGATGTCGAGATCACCGCCAAACCGCGGCGCCAGTGTTTCCAGCAGCTTCTGCCATTGCTGATCGAGCTCTTCGTCTTTCATGGCGCAAAGATAGTGGGTGAGTGGATTGGGTTGGTAAGGTTGGTAAGGTTGGTTGAGTTGTGCGTTAGAATTCTGTGGGGTGTTTTTTGAACCACAATAGGCACATAGAACTCATCGGAGAAAACTATGTGCTCCTATGTGCCTATTGTGGTTTTTCAAACTGTTCATCGAAAGCAGAAACGCCACCCGCTTTGCATATCGTATACCAACCAACCTTACCAACCCAACCAACCTTTCAACTATTCACATCGGAGATTGGAAAACAAAACCGGACCGCCTTCCGATCCCGAAGCCCCACCCACTACTTTTCCGCCATGAATGCGATCGACATTGTCATCCTGATCCCGGTGCTGTGGGGATTCTGGCGCGGGTATACGAAAGGCGCGATCATGGCGGCGGCTACACTGGCGGCGTTTTTCCTCGGCGTGTGGGGCGGCATGCATTTCTCCGACTGGACGGCAGATCATCTCCGCTCGTGGACGGGCTCGCAATCGCCGTACATCCCGCTCATCTCGTTTGCGCTTGTATTCGTCGGCATCCTTTTTATCGTTTACGGAACCGGCAAGCTCGTCGAACGTATCGCGGAAAGCGCCTCGCTGGGATTGATCAACAAGCTGCTCGGCGGCGTGATCGGCACCGCGAAATTTCTCTTCATCCTCAGCACACTCTTCTTCGTCATCGACGGGCTCGAAAAGCAGATCGAGATCATTCCGCCTGCGATGAAGGAGAAATCACTGCTGTATCACCCGGTTGCAAAGCTTGCACCGGTGATCGTTCCGGGCTTAAAAGAAACGGATTTCGGAAAGATGGTGCCGTCGATCGACAGCCTGCGGCTCGAAGACAGCGTACCGCTGAAGGATAGTGCGGCCGTTAAAATTCAGCTTCGTCATTAAGGAAATACAGTCGGCAAGTCTGCAGTTGGCAGTCTGCAGCATTATTTGTGCAGGCTGTCGGCTGCCGATTGCTTACTGCCCGCTGGTTTCAGCCGGAACGAATCCATGAAGCGTCGGATCGCGGTATTGTCGAGCTTGTTGTTTTCCGTGACGACGAGCAGCGTGTAAAGATGTTTTCCGTAAGCGAATTTGCGGATCGTGGCCACGCCGGAATTTCCTGCGAGAAACACTTTGAATTCCCAGCCGGGCGTCGTGCCGCTTTTCACCGCGGTGCCGCTGTCGGAGAGGATGCCGCCGATGTAATACGCGTACACTTTCACGTCGCTCTGGAAAAATCCTTTCAGGTCATCGCCCAGCTCCGAAGCGGAATCCGGCAGCGTGTACATCGACACGGAATAATACACGTTCGAATCGAGGCTGCCTTTCACCGGCTCGAAGTAGCTGCGTACGCCGGCGTAATCTCCTTCCATCGTCACCGTGTCGTGCGCGATGCCCGGGAACTCGATGGTGAATTCCGAAGCGTCGTACACTTTCCATTGATCGTCGCAGGAAGCCAGCGCAACCGCGAGCGAAACGAGACAGAAGAAGAGCAGCTTTTTCATGCTTTATTGGTTAACGGCTTCAACGCCGGGAAGCGTTCCTGCTTCGATGTATTCGAGCAATGCGCCGCCGCCGGTGGAAACGTAGCTCACTTTATCGGCAAGCTTGTATTTGTTGATTGCCGCAACGGAATCGCCGCCGCCGATCAGCGAATAAGCGCCGCTGGCCGTTGCTTCGACAATGGCGTCGGCGGCCGCTTTGGTGCCGTGCGCGAAATTTTCCATTTCGAAAACGCCCATCGGTCCGTTCCAGAGAATCGTCTTCGACTGGCGGATCACATCGGCGTAGATCTTTTCCGTTTCGGGACCGATGTCGAGGCCCATCCATCCGTCCGGAATTTCATTCGATGCGCAAGTCTTGCGGTTGGCGTCGTTCGCGAAATTGTCGGCGCAAACGGCATCGACGGGAATGTAAATGTTCACGCCGCGTTTTTTGGCGTCTTCGAGAATGTTCAGCGCATTCTGCAAACGGTCGTCTTCCACGAGCGACTTGCCGATCTTTCCGCCCTGTGCTTTGACGAACGTGAACGCCATGCCGCCGCCGATGATGATGTTGTCGGCTTTTTTGATGAGCTGTTCGAGGATGATGATCTTGTCCGAAACTTTCGCGCCGCCCATGATCGCGGTGAACGGTTTCGCAGCGCCGTTAAGCACTTTGTTGATGCCCGAGAGCTCGCCCGACATCACGAAGCCGAAGCATTTGTTGCCGGGGAAAAATTTCGCGATCACCGCCGTAGAAGCATGCGCACGGTGCGCGGTTCCGAAAGCGTCGTTCACGTAAAAATCGCCGAGGGAAGCCAGCTCTTTGGCGAATGCTTCGTCGCCTTTTTCTTCCTGCTTGTGGAAACGGAGATTTTCCAGCAGCAGCACTTCGCCGCTTTTCAGCGCAGCAGCAGCCGTTTTTGCGGGCTCGCCGATGCAGTCGGAAGCGAAATGAACCGTAACGCCGCCGAGCAGGTCGGAAAGGTGTTTCACGAGATGCTTCAGCGAATATTTTTCTGCCGGCCCTTCTTTCGGTCGACCGAGATGCGACATGAGGATGCAGGCGCCGCCGTCGTTGAGGATCTTTTTGATCGTGGGCACGGCCGCGCGCATGCGGGTGTCGTCGGTAATGTTGAAGGAGGCATCCAGCGGAACGTTGAAGTCGACGCGGATGAGGGCTTTTTTGCCGGAGAAGCTGAAGTTTTCGACGGTTTTCATAAAAGGAGGGAAGCGTGAACTGCCGCAAAAATAACGTTTTGACGCTTGGAAAAAGGCCCGCCGGAAAACGTTAAATGCTTCCGGAGAATTGCATAACGCTTTCCGAAGGAATAATTTCACCTGGATTTTCACCATGAAAAAGCTGCTTCCTTTTCTTTGGATCACGATCCTGCCGCTGTCCTGCGTGGTCCGCGGTTATACCTATGATGCGTTTTACGAGGAGAAAACCGATCTGCATGCTTCCGGTTATACCGTGGTGTCGGAACCCTGTTATTGGATGAACGTCGACGGCAACAAGGATTATCTCAGCATCTTTCTCCTCACACGTTTCAATGCGCCGCATATCGTGCAGGACACTATCAGCACGTTGCATTTCACGGGCTTCATTCCCTGC
>CAMLEF010000282.1 GCA_946478675.1 uncultured Flavobacteriales bacterium
GGTTGACTTCCACGCAAGCGCTTGAAGTCGCATCGATATTCGGGAAGTTAAAACCGAAGCTGTACGAATTGACGATGTCGAATTCTTCGCCGTACCATTCACGTCCCGACTTGATCATGTTCACCGCATCGTTCTCGTGGAACTGGAAATCGTCGAAGGACGTTACCGTATGCGTCGGTGAAGCGGGAGAAGAAGCCTGCGTGGCGATACGTTTTCCCGCGCCGAGATCGGTATTGATGAAATAGTAAGTGGTGTCGGAATAGTTGTGGACGTGATGGTGGAAATGCTTGTGCGTTGTATCGGCAGCTTCCCAGGGATTGGCGGCAGCTTCATAATACCAGCTGTTCGGGGAAACGCCGTAGAAAAGCACGTAGTCGTTCTGGTCGAAAGAACCGTCCGATTCGCCGGCCACGGAAATGGCGTATTCTTTCAGGTCGTCGTAATGCTGGCCGGAGTTGCTGTACGGAAGCTGCCCGTGACCATTGCCGTAAACGCGGATGTTTCGCGGATCGAGGCTTTGCATGTCGATCCCGAGGTTGTTGAAGAAATTATAGTCCAGCTTGTGAATGCCGGTGTTCATGACGCCGATCCGGTACCAGGTGCCCGTCGCGAGAACGGAAGAGCCGGCGAAAGAGGTGGTGTTAAACGGCAACCGCGAAGTGGAGGTCGTCGCGGTAACGTTGATCTTAAGGTCGAAACTGACGAGCTTTTCGATAGCGCCCGAAGCCGGGTTTTTGCGCAGCGGGACGATGGTTACCTGGGCGACGGGCTGCTTACGGTCGAGCATGACGACGGCTTTCACTTCGGGCTCACTGCCGAGCCATGAAGCGCCGGCGCCCAGCACCTGGAGGGAAGCCTGGTCGAGCGGCTGGTAAACGGCATCAGAAAGATCGACACTAACGCGGGAAGCGCCGTTGGGCAGCGGACGGTTTTCGGTGAAAAGCGGCAGGAAGTCGCGGTGCGAATCATAGGAAGCCCCGTCGAACCACAGGAAGCTCCGGCTTTCCGTAGCCGAGAACCGGGTCGACATAGGCGCCGTCCAGCGCAACTCCCGGTGGTCAAGTCCCAGGTTGGGTTGCGGGCGGCTTTTCTGACCAAAAAGGCCCGGAAGGGCCAGTGTCATCGCAGCGATGTACAGTATGATGTGCTTCATAAGTAATGCTATTCCATGCTTTTGCCGTTTTCAAAGGTAGACAAAGGCTGCCGCATTAGCTGCCGGGCGTAGCCATTTTGATTTCTCATAAAATACGATACTTTTGTTTTAGCCGTTTGACCGCAGAGCTTTTCTAAAGCCGATGGAATAACGGAGGCAAACACGGATTATTGCGCGATTGTTTCAGAAAACAGGATTTTTTGAAACCGTTTCGTTTTTTTTCCGTAACATTGTTTTCTTAACCTAAAGCACACTCTATGCTTAAGCGTATGGCTATTGCCCTGTTGCTGGTCTGCACGGCCGGTTTGGGCGACTTACTTGCGCAGGATCCTGAGTTCACTCAGTTCTACGCTAATCCGCTGTACCTGAACCCCGCCTTTGCCGGAACAGCCCGTTGTCCGCGTATCTGCCTCAACTATCGTAACCAATGGCCCGGCATTACCGGAACTTTCGTTACGTACAGCGCATCCTACGACCAGCATATTGATGGCATTTCCGGCGGTGTCGGTCTTCTCGTGACCAACGACCGCGCCGGTGAAGCGACGATCAATACCACGAACATCAGCGGTATTTATTCGTACCAGCTCAACATTACCCGCGAATTCTCCATGAAGTTCGGTGTTCAGGCGACCTACGCCCAGAAATCGGTCGACTGGAGCAAGCTCAATTTCGGCGACATGATCGATCCGCGCCGCGGCTTTATCTATAATACCGCCGAGGTTCCGAACGTCACCAGCCGCACCAACGTGGATTTCTCCGCAGGCCTGCTCGGTTACAGCCGCCGTTACTTCTTCGGTTTCGCCGTACATCACATCACCGAGCCGGACGAAGGCTTCCTCGGGCCCTCCAAACTCCCCATGAAATACACGGGCCACGCAGGCGCCGTTATTCCGCTGGGCGGCCGTTATGGCGAATCCAGCATTTCTCCGAATATCCTTTACCAGAAACAACAGGACTTCCAGCAGCTGAACCTCGGTCTTTATTTTGCGAAAGGCCCGATCGTCGGCGGTCTCTGGTACCGTAACCAGGATTCGTTCATCCTCCTGATCGGCTTCCAGCAGGACCTGTTCAAGTTCGGCTACAGCTACGACGTTACCGTTTCGAAGCTGACGAACGCAACGGCCGGCTCACACGAGCTGTCGTTCCAGATGCAGTTCCAGTGCAAACCCAAAAAGAAGAAATTCCGCACGGTGAGCTGCCCCTCGTTCTGATTTTTTTCAGGACCACATGTAACAAAAGGGAAAAACAACGTTATACATTAAAAGGGAATCTACTACACAACACCACAACCATGAAGAAAGCGATGCCGTTGATGCTCGTAGCAGGACTTGCCTTCCTGGCCTCATGCCAGAAAGAACGGTCTAACGTAACGGGCTGGAACTACAACGACCCTGACAATGGCGGTTTTGAAGTCGTACCGTACGAAGAACAGGAAACGGGCCCCGGCCTGGTGTTCATCGAAGGCGGTACGTTCACGATGGGCCGCGTCGAACAGGATGTGAACTACGATTGGAACAACGTTCCCCGCCGTGTGACGGTTTCTTCGTTCTATATGGACGAGACCGAGGTGCGGAACCTGGATTACCTCGAGTACCTGTACTGGACCGACCGCGTGTACCAGGCAGACTACCCGGAAATCATCACCGCAGCGCTTCCCGACACGCTCGTATGGCGCGAAAAGCTGGCGTATAACGAGCCTTACGTATTGTATTACCTCCGCCACCCCGCTTACCGTGATTACCCGGTAGTAGGCGTGAACTGGCTGCAGGCTTCCAACTTCGCAAGCTGGCGCTCCGACCGTGTGAATGAGTTCATCCTCATCCGCGAAGGCGTCCTTGACTGGGATCCGGCTGCTGTAAACGATGCTACGTTCAATACCGACCACTACCTGGCCGGCACCAAAGCCAACAACCCGTTCGTGGGTAACGTGGTTCAGAACATCCCGAGCCTTAACCCGACCGGTCCTGAAGACCGCATGGTCCGCATGGAAGACGGTATCCTTCTGCCGAAGTACCGCCTGCCCACGGAAGCAGAATGGGAATATGCAGCCTTCGGCCTCATCGGCAATACCATCGGCGAACGTATCACCGACCGCCGCCTGTACCCGTGGAATGGCCATGCCGTTCGTAACCCGGATGAGCGCTACATCGGCCAGATGCTCGCTAACTACCAGCGTTCCAATGGTGACATGATGGGTACCGCCGGCATGCTGAATGACGCCGCCGACATCACCGCACCGGTTTACAGCTACTGGCCAAACGACTACGGTCTGTACAACATGGCCGGCAACGTGTCCGAATGGGTCATGGACGTTTACCGTCCGCTGTCCCTCACCGACGACAATGACTTCCGCGCTTTCCGTGGTAACGTGTTCAAGACGCAGCTCGAAGACTCGCTGACCCCCGGCACGTATGCTGTTGAAGACAGCGTTCGTTACGACAAAGACAGCAACATCGTCAGCATCCCGGGCATGATCCGCTACCGTACGGTTGACATCAAGTACAAAGAAGACAAGCTCGACAAGCGCCGTAACTACAAGTATGCGGACAACATCAACTACAACGATGGTGACGGCAACTCTTCCCTCTACTACAATGACGCAGCTTCTGTAAACCCGAACAAACTCATGTACGAATACGGCGTGACCTCGCTCGTCAACGATAAGGCGCACGTATACAAGGGCGGCAGTTGGCACGACAGGGCTTACTGGATGGTACCGGGAACACGAAGATTCCTCGACCAGAACCAGGCCACCGCATGGATCGGATTCCGGTGTGCGATGGACCGCGTCGGCAGCCCGCAAGGGTTGGGTGGACGATAAAAGATTCTTCTTTTCAAAGAAAACGCTCTCGTAAACGGGAGCGTTTTTCTTTTTCCAGGAACGCCGCTGAATGTGCTGATGGATTCCGTCGCGCGCCCGTCGGGGCTTGCGACTATGTGCCCTGCTCGCTGGCGCTCGCTATGTGCTGATTATTGCTGCGGGAAATTCTTGCGTGCGGCATTCAAGTAATCACGAATAATCAGCACATCGACCAATAGCGAGCGCCAGCGAACGGAGCATATAGCCCCCGCGGACCGCGTGGGGCGGAGCGCATCGTTTCGTAATATTGCCGCATGACGAGTATTGAGCAACTGTATACGGTTTTCCAGGAGTATCCGAAGGTGAGCACCGATACGCGGAATATTGTTCCGGGGAGCATCTTCTTTGCGCTGAAGGGCGGCAATTTCAACGGCAACGCGTTTGCGAAAGAGGCGTTGGAAAAAGGCGCGGCGTACGCGGTGATCGACGAGGCGGCGTTTGCGTCGGGAGAACGGACGTTGCTGGTGCCGGACGTGCTGGAGGCGTTGCAGCAATTGGCGCAGTATCACCGGCAGTATCTTGGGGAATCGGGATTGAAAGTGTTCGGGCTGACGGGCAGCAACGGGAAAACGACGACGAAAGAATTGCTTGCGCGTGTGCTGCAGCAAAAGTTCCGTACGCTTTCTACGAAAGGAAATCTCAACAATCATATCGGCGTGCCGCTGACGTTGCTGCAGCTGCATACGGACCACGAGATGGCAGTGATCGAGATGGGCGCCAACCACCAGGGGGAAATTGCGCTGCTGAGCTCGATTGCGCTGCCGGATTTCGGTTTGATCACGAATGCAGGGCTGGCGCACCTCGAAGGATTCGGCGGGTCGGAGGGTGTGCTGAAAGGGAAAACGGAATTGTTCCGGAACCTGGAATCGAGCGGGGGAACGGTGTTTGTGCTGGCGGATGATCCGCGGTTGCTGGAGCGCTCGTCGCAACTGAAGCGCGTGACGTACGGTACTTCCGGAAATGCGGAGGTGAACGGTTCGCTGGTGAGCGCAGATCCGCTGGTGGTGTTCGAATGGGAAACGAAAGCGACGGGCAAACGCCGTGTGCAGACGCAGCTGGCGGGCGCTTACAATTTGCCGAACCTGGTGGCGGCGTGCGCGGTTGGAAATTATTTCGGCATTGCGCCGGAGAAGATCGATGAAGCGATTGCTTCGTATGCGCCGGACAACAACCGTTCGCAGGTGGAGCAGCGCGGCACGAATACGCTGATCCTGGATTGCTACAACGCGAACCCGTCGAGCATGGCGGCGGCGATCACGAATTTAGCGGACATGGCGGCGAAAGAGAAAGTGCTGGTGCTTGGCGATATGTTCGAGCTGGGCGATGCGGCGGCGGAAGAGCATCAGAAGGTTGTTGATCTCATTGGTAAAAAGCTGCCGGGCGCGAAGGCGGTGCTGGTGGGAAAATTATTCGGCGCTACGAAAGATGATTTCGGCGGTGTGCGGTTGAATGATGCGGCGGCTGCGGCGGAATGGCTGCGCGAACAGCAATTCGAAAATACGCTGCTGTTGATCAAAGGAAGCAGGGGGATGAAAATGGAGCAGTGCGGGGCGGTGATTTAATGTGCTAATTTGCCAATCTGCTAATGCGTTGGTAAATGAGGTTTCTGCTGCAATTCTGCCTGGCTGCTGCGCTATCGATACTGGTTTTTCTTTCTGTTTCTTTTTTGTCAGTGCTGCATTCGATTTGGTATCCACCTGAGCGGGCTGGGATGAAGATTGGCTTTCCATTCACTTACTATCATCAATTCTGGTTGCGGGGAAATCCGGATGCGAATTCATCGGGAAATGGAACGTTCCTGTTCCTCGATGCATTATTGTGCTGGGTTATGGTGGGGATATTTTGGATAGGAATCGTGCAATGGAAAAAGAGAAGAACGGCATCCAAATGATGCTGTAGCTTTTAACCACGGAGGAACACAGAGGTTGTGCACAGAGGGACACAAAGTGTTTTGTAGTGTTGTGCTCTGATGAACATTGAGATTTAACCACGGAGACATGGAGGCACGGAGTTTCTTCTCTGTGTCTCCGTGCCTCCGTGGTTCACTTTTTTTCTGACGATGGCTGACGGTTCTTCCTAGCCCCGATAGGAGCGGAAAGCCCGGACGAAGGAGGACTTGAAGCGGATAGCGGGACTA
>CAMLEF010000283.1 GCA_946478675.1 uncultured Flavobacteriales bacterium
CAGGATCGCGTCGATGCGGGCCTGGGAAGGCGCCGGCGAATTGATCTGGTTGTGCAGGCGGTCGGCGATCGGGAATAATCCGTCGCTGATGGAGTCGGCTTTATTCCAGACGGTGATCGCTTTGCTGATGTAGGAAATGTTGTGGCCGTAACGGAACAGCGCGATCATGTCGTCGACGTCGCTCGGGTGGTTGCGGCCTTCGATGAATCCCTCCCGCGCCGCTTCATGGTCTAGCTTTGCCTGCGACATCGCCATGCGTGCTTTGTGGTCGCCAATCGGCACGGCCATGAAGGATTTGAACGCTTCGTAATCGCTCTCGTTGTGCGAGCGTCCGTATTTCTCGAGGTAATAGATCGCGTCTTTCTGCGCTTTCGACCAGAGTCCTTCTCCGCCGACGAAAGCACGAACGGAAGAAAGTGTTCCGACGGAAAACCAAAGCGTGGCGAGCTCTACGATGATCAGCAGCGCCATGATCCCCATCGTGAAATAAAGCTTCTTGGAAATGGAAATGTTGCGGATCCTTTTAAAAATATCTCTCATGTCGGGTTTCGTTTCAGGAAAAATCCGGCGCTGGCCTGAGGTCAATTAACGAAAAAGATAAATGCATGTGTTGATGAGTTTCGTCCGTCGCCCGAGGCAGAACACATGAGATGCACGACTTGCACCTTTAGCCGGTTAAGGGGAAACCGGCTGCGCTAAATTAGCAAGGTCTGCAGAAATTATACTCAAAAACCGGGCAAAAGGTTAACCTTCGGGAAGTTATTTTTCATTGGGGAAAAAGCAGGGTTTACAAGGACACAGGTTTTCATGAAAAGCATCGCCCGATTCTTACCAACGGACGAAATTAAACAGGCAGGCGTCGACGGGCTGCGTAATTTTCGGAGACAAAAGTTGCGTCATGGAAACCGTTTTAGAAGAAAACCGCACGGCCACAATTCCGGGGCTGGAACCGGACGAGGTGCGCATCGCGATCGTGGAAGACGACCCGATGTTTCGCCACGCGCTGGAGCATTACCTCCGGAAAGTGCCCGGTAACCGCGTGTACTCCTTCGACTCGGGAGAAGAATGTTTCCGCCATTACGACCAGCTCGATCCGGAGATCCTGATTCTCGATTACCGGCTCGATGAGGAAACAGCGTTCAGGACCGGCATGAACGGTCTCGATATTCTCCGCGAGGTAAAATCATCACGTCCGGATACGGAAGTGATTTTTGTTTCCGGTCAGGAAAATACGGACGTCGCTACGGCAGCCATTCGCGGCGGCGCTTCGGAGTATATTCTGAAGAATGAACGGACGATGCCGAAAATGCTGACGACCGTAAATCGTCTTTCGCTTTTCATCCGCATCCGCCGCGAAGAATCACGCACGATGAAATGGATCTGCGCGCTGCTGATCGTTGCCGCAGCAACCGTCGGGCTGAGCTACTTCGCCGGTTTCTCGGGGCTGCCCGCGTTCGTCAAGATCATTCTCATCGCATCTGCCGCCGGCGCAGGGATCTATTATTTCATTCTCATGCGCAGCAACCGCAAGAAAAATACGTTTGATAACGATCACCTGTCGGGCCCCGACGGCTGGATCGATTAATGCTCACTGCCATGGTTAAGCACGCAGAACATCTCGCCACAGCCGGCGGCCCTGATGCCGGCATCGCCCGCACGTATACGATCTTCCTCGTCGATGATGATGAAACGTACTTGTCGGCGCTCGGGTATTTGCTGCTCAAGAAAAACCCGACGTACAAAGTTCATTGCTACAATTCGGGAGAAGCCTGTTTGCAGCATCTCGGCCTTGCGCCTTCCGTCATCGTGCTCGATTATAACCTGAACGGAAAATATCCCGGCGCCATCAGCGGAATCGACATGCTGCGCAAGCTGCGGCTGCTCTGCCCGGCCGCGGCGATCGTTGTGCTCTCGGGACAAAAAGACATCGACGTGGCGCTCGATACGCTGAAAGAAGGCGCGTACACGTATATCGTGAAAGACAAGCAGGCGATTTCTTCGCTGGAAAAGCTGATCGAATCGCTGCAGAAAAATCCGGCAGCGCGTTTGCCGGGCGGTGCGAATTGAAAAGCTTTTCGCCGACCGAAAATCGAAGAAATGCGTCCGGGCATCGAAATAGGAGGATGCCCGGCGTTAACGGAATGTATTTTTAAAACGGTAAACTATTTAAATATCGAACGAGATGAAAAGACTGTACATTATTATCGCCGCGCTGCTGAATGATTCTTTCAAAGGATTTCGGGCGGCTGGAGTTTAACTGAAAATTTCCAGGAGTGCCTCCCGGATTTACCGGCAACAGAGAAGTTCATCTTTGATGTTGCCGGTTTTTTTTATGCGACGACGGGTTTCATTAGCTTAGCCGGTAAAACCCTGTTCCCATGCTCCTGAAAAAAGGTTCCTCCGGCGCTGACGTCAGCGCGCTCCAGCAAAAATTAGGCATTCACGTCGACGGCGATTTCGGTGACGATACAGAGACTGCGGTGAAGAAATTCCAGCAGGCTCATGGATTGAAAGTCGATGGCGTAGTCGGCGACGAGACGTGGAAAGCGTTGAATGCGCCTGCCGTTTCTCCTTCCGCGAACGCAACTACCGGAACGATCACGGATTTTAATAAGCTCGTCGTGCTGGTGATCGATACGGTGGAAGGCGGCTATTATCATCCCGCGATGCTGGACGACGGTCGCTTGAAAACAGCGAATCCCGGTGCGTACGCGACGTCGGGAGAAACCATGTTCGGCCTGGACCGTTCGGCAGGACACGATCTTTTTTATTCGACGCCGCGGCCTTCGAATACGGTGAAGGAAGACGTGAAGCTGATCGAGTCGGGAGCGTATCATTACAAGAGTGACGCAGCTGCCGCTTTCTGGGGCGCGATCGATAAAGCGAATGCGAAGACGAACTGGAAATGGAATTACCTCGGCGGTGATTTAAACGCTCCGCTGAAAACGCTTGCGGCGCAGCTCATGAAGCCGTACTTCGATTATCTCTCGGGAAAATATTTAGGCGATTATGCGAAGTACGTAACAGCCGATGCGCGGCTCACGTTTCATTTCGCTTACGCGTGCTGGAACGGCCCGGGCTGGTTTAAAAAATTCGCGAATGATATACGCGCTGCGGTAGATGCCGGGAAGAAAACTTCCGATGAGCTCGCCGCAGTTGCATTGCACTCCCGTCTCGAAGAAGGATTGACGCCGGGCAGTGCGCCGAACGCGTTGATCAAACAAGGAGGAGAAAAGATCAAATCTCTTTTTGCGAGACTGGGTGGGGGGAACGCGTAGTATCCTGCTTCTGTACTTTTCCGTTAACGCACGTGCACGAACTTCTGCACAATGCACGTTGCCCATTCCTCAGGCGGCGTGCGGCATCACTTTCGCAGCGACGAGCAGGCGACGCAGCGGAACGAGATCGTTGCGGTAGAATTTGGTAATGCGCAACGCTTCGAGCAACACCGCGGTAACGGCCGGGAGATCGAGATCGTCGGAGCAGGAGATGGCGGTGCGGTAAGCGTTCACAAGATAATCGCCGAGCGTTTCATCGAAGAGATGAATGCAGGTTTCTGCAAAATCCTTCCGGCCGATGTTGCTGTTGATGTAAGACGCAACGATCGCATCCGATTCACCGGCGGGAGAAAGATTCAATTCGTGAAAGCACTGGCTGAGCAATTGCACGATTTCATTCTTCGCACGAAGGTGCATGCCCAGGAATTCTTCCAGCTCCGCCGAAGGGGCAAGCGCATAGAGATTGGAGAAAGTTTCCTGCAGCTTTACTTCGCCATTGTAGAGAATGCGCAGGTGCCGGATAAAAAGATGGTGTAAACGTTCGGTAGGATTCATCGGATGCGGGTATGCGACAAAATTAGCCCGGTGATTTTCCGCAGCACATGAGCAAATTTCCGGTGCAGGCATGACAAGCGTCAGGAATTGCGTCGCCGCCTCACCTGGTGCAGTGAAATTAACCGGCGATGCATCTTTCAGGCTGAACGCAACGTGCGCAGTGTAATGGAAAAGCGTTGCCGCGCTACCGGGCGGATGCTGTGTTCCCATTCGTCGCGTGAAGCGCCTTCCATGACGTAAAGCGAACGCCGCTGTACGGGAAACGAGCGTATCGACTGCCGCGTACGATTTTCCGTCGCATACGGGCGCAAGCGGAAAATGCAATCCGTCGCGAGTGAAATGCCGGCGATCATCCCGAACGGAGGAGCGTCGCGGTGCCAGTTGATGACGGAGCCCGGCGGATATTCCGTGGCGAGCACTTCAGCAAATTCTTCCGGTGAGCGCTGCAGGTGTGCCGCAACTTTTTCCAGCAGGAAATGAAATCCTTCCGGGATCGGTTCGCCTTTGGAAATGCTGCGGCTGTCGAAATGATAATCGTATCCGTAACTCGCTACTTTCCGTTTCGCTTCGAAGCCGTGAAAAAGAAAACTCTTCAGCGTCAGCGAATGCATCGTGCCGATCAGCTGCTGCTCTTCTTCTTCCGAAATAAAATCCGGGAAGTAGCGGAAGCCGTCGGGCCAGGAAGGATCGTTGCCGAATAACGTTTGCATGCGCGACTACGCGAAATTATTGTGCCGGAAAATGCTCCCCGCGGGGAAAGAACACCACACTGCGAAGAGCAATGCAAGGTTGTCATTCTTTTTTCTCATTGGAGAAAATGCATTCCCGCGAAGAGGCACGCAATTTACCGCGAATCCGCCGAAGCTTCTGCGGAAGCCGCACAACCTATGCGAACTGCTTTCTACATCGGCGTCACCGCCAGCGTTTTTACCGCGATCTCGCTCATTCCCCAGCTCGCCAAGCTGCTGAAAGAAAAAGACGCGACGAATATTTCCTTCGGGATGTTATTCGTGCTGTTCATCGGTCTCTCGATGTGGGTGTGGTACGGCTTCCTGCGCGAAGATTGGATCATCGTGATATCGAACGCGTTTTCACTCGCGGTAAATGCCGTCGTGATCGCGCTTTCGTTTCGCTATAAAAATACCAGCACATGAGAAAACGACCGGTTTGCATTTACGTCGACAATTCGAATATTTATATCGGCGGACAGGAAGTGGCGAAGCATTTCCACGAAGATCCTGCGCAGCTTCGTTTAGCGTTCGAAAATTTTCTTGCGCTCATCACGCAGGGACAGGAATTCGACGAGCTCGTCTGGGCGGGAAGCGGTCCGCCGGAATTGGAAGAGATCTTCAAAAATATTGTCGCGCGTGGCGTCGAGCTGCTGCTGATCCCGCGTTCCGCAACAGGAGAAAATGAAACCGTCGATCAGGCGCTGCAGCTGGCGATGTACCGCCATCACCGGAAATACCGCAACCGCCCGGGCACCATCGTGCTTTGCACCGGCGATGGAAAAGGTTTTCATGAAGAAAAAGGATTTCTCTGGGACGTACAGGGTTTCATTGAAGATGGCTGGACGCTCGATCTCTACAGCTGGGATTCCGCTTGTCACAACGGCCTGAAACGATTCGCGAAGAAACACGGCAAATACGTGCCGCTCGAAGATTATTATGCTTCGATCACTTTCCAGAAAAACGGAAGACACGTTGTGCCGTTAAATAAAGCGAGACGTAAAGCGCCACCGGCTCCTCCGCGGAAAACAGCAGCACAGAAAAGAACGAAGGTTGCGCCGGTGGTAAAAAAGACCACGCGCAAAGAAAATCCTCCCGTTCCGCCACGCCCGCGCAGGACTTCCACAGCGGGGAGAATGCGCCCCGGTTTGTAGAACGCTTGTCGCCGGCGAAATCCATTTCCCTCCGTAAATGTGGGGAAATCCGCAGCGGCACACTTTTGTAAGTGTTGATCGAAAACGCAGTTATGGCAACAGAACAGGAAACTCCCCCGAAAAAACCCGTCAATAAGAAACGCCGTCGTCGCATCATCCTTCTTTCCATTCTCGCCGTGCTGATCATTGCGCGGCTCATCCTGCCGACGATCGTGCTGCATTACGTCAATAAAACGCTGGCGAATATCAAAGGTTATTACGGCCATGTCGGGGACGTGGACATCGCGTTGATCCGCGGCGCCTACAAGCTCAACAACCTGCGCATCGATAAAGTGGATACCGTCACGCACAAGCACGATTCCATTCCGTTTTTTACAGCGCCTGTCATCGATCTTTCGGTCGAATGGCATTCCATCTTCAA
>CAMLEF010000284.1 GCA_946478675.1 uncultured Flavobacteriales bacterium
GTCGAGCTGTACGTCGGTGACGATGGCTTTGACGTAACCTTCTTTCGCGTAATCGACTTTCGGGTCGGCTTTGTCAGAAACCGCATCATGCAGGTGACGGCAGGCGAAAAAGGAAAACGCGAATAGGAAGGCGAGAATGATCCGGGTGGGTTTCATGGGTGGTGTGGTTTGTGGCAAAAATAGAAAAGGGTGGCGAATTCCGAATAGCTACGAATATACGAACACGCCATGCCTGATCATTGAGCAATTCGATTCGCAACATTCGCAATTCGGATCCTATTTGTACCGATTCGTAATTCGCGGTATTCGTAACGATTCGTAATTCGTAACCCTGCCTGCTGCCAATACGAACACGGCAATGCCTGATTCCCGAGCAATTCGATTCGCAACATTCGCAATTCGAATCCTATTTGTACCGATTCGTAATTCGCGGTATTCGTAACGATTCGTAATTCGTAACCCTGCCTGCTGCAAATACGAACGGCCATGCCTGGTCCCTGAGCAATTCGATTCGCAACATTCACAATTCGAACCCTGTTTGTATCGATTCGTAATTCGCGGTATTCGTAACGATTCGTAATTCGTAACCCTCCCTGTCACCAATGAAAATTAAAGAGAGATACTACCGGCTATTCCACGTAGAGCACAAGGCCTTTCAGGTATTCGCCTTCCGGGTGGAAAATGTTCACGGGATGATCCGGCGGCTGCGTGAGGTGATGCAGCACACGCACGTTTCTTCCCGCACCGATCGCTGCCGCCAGGTACGTGTCGGAGAACAGGCGACGGTCCACGACCTGCGAGCAGGAGAAGGTGAAGAGAATGCCGCCCGGGCGGATCTTCGAGATCGCTTCGGCGTTGAGGCGTTTGTAACCCATCACCGCATGATGCTTCGCGCTCATCGATTTGGCGAACGCCGGCGGATCGAGAATGATCACGTCGTACACACCGTCTTTATCTTTCAGGAAATCGAACGTGTCCATCGCGAACGAAGCGTGGTTCTTCAAACCGTTCAGCTCCATGTTCTGGTCGGTGAGCGCGATCGCTTTCTTCGAGGAATCGACGCTGTGTACTTCCGCCGCGCCGGCATTGCCCGCATACACGGAGAAACCGCCGGTGTAGCAGAACGTATTGCAGACTTTTTTCCCTTTCGAATATTTCGCAAGCAACGCACGGTTGTCGCGCTGGTCGACGAAGAAGCCGGTCTTCTGGCCCGTCACCCAATCGATGTTGAACTTGTTGCCGTTCTCGATCACTTCGCCGTTGCCGGAATGCTCACCGAGAATGTAACCGTTCGTCACCGTCGCATCCGAATTCCGGTGCAGCGATTCTGCGCTCTTGTCGTATACAGCAGTGAGCTTCTCGCCGAGCACTTCTTTCAGCGCAGCGGCAATGTTCATGCGTTCCTTATGCATGCCGGGAGAATGCGCCTGGAAAACCGCAACGCCATTGTAATAATCGACGATGAGCCCCGGCAGTCCGTCACCTTCCG
Source organism: uncultured Flavobacteriales bacterium (assembly GCA_946478675.1). Next base: position 1,490 of record CAMLEF010000284.1, read on the forward strand.
CATAGATCAGGCGATACACGTTCGTGTTCGGATCATTCGCGAGACCGGTCTGCATACGATACTCATACGCTTTGCGCACTTTCTCCTTCCAGAATTCCGCATCGATCTCCTGCTGCTGAAACGTCACCATGCGCACGGCGATAGAACCTTGCGCATAATGACCGGTGCCGAGGTATTCGTCTTTATTGGAGAAAACATCCACGAGATCACCTTCCTGCACCGGGCCTTTGATCTTTTTGATCGCGCCGGAGAATACCCACGGGTGAAAACGTTTCAGTGACTGATCTTTTCCTGAAGAGAGAATGATTGGTGTGCGTTCTGTAGACATGGGCGCAAAGGTACTGTGCTAATATGAATTTGCTAATGGGTTAATTTGCTAATTTGCTAATGGTATTGAAAATTGAAAATTGAACATTGAATATTCTTTGGAGTGAACTGTTTCTCCTGATAAGGAATATTTCAATGTTCAATCTTCAATGTGCGGCCGCATTTTGTGCGCATTAGCACATTAACCCATTAGCAGATTAGCACATTCCTATTTCACCAGCTGAAATTTCGTTTTCGCTTTCTCCACGCCGTTCACTGAAATCGCGATATGATGTTCGCCGGGGTAATGTTTTCTCGTCGTGAAATCGGTGAAGCGATGTTTCTTCTGGAACGATGACGCGCCGGGAGCGAATTCCTTCGACGTGAGCTGGAAGACTTTTTTTGAATGCTTGCCGTTGCTTTTCACGAAATAGACGACGTATTCCACGCGCAGCGATTGCGGTTTCTTCGCTTCGTTGTGAATCTCGAAGGAGAAACCGAGCGTTTCTCCGATGCGGATCTTGTTCTTCGCCGGTGAAAGTTTTTTTACGGATGCTTTCGTCTCTTTCGCAAAGCCGAAAATGGCCAGCGCTTCCGGGTGTCCCTGCTTCAGCAAAGTGCGGCAGGCGTGTTTGATCAGGCGATCCGTGTCATCGGATTTGCCGAACCATTTTTTTGCCGTCTTCAGCACGAGCTGCGGGTTGTCTTTCGCGATATCGTTGAGATTGTTCGCCACACTTCGGCGGACGTATTCGCTCGTGTCATGTTTCAGCAGATCGAGAATCTCCAATACCGGCTGCGGATTTTTCTTGAAGCCGGGCAGGGGAGAAGCCCACGGCAATCGCGGACGCGTTCCTTCGCTGGCGAGACGACGCACGTGCTCATTCGGATGCTGCGCCCATTGGTGAACGCGTTTCATCACTTTATCCTGCGCCGCACCGATGAACGGACGGATGGCGAATTCGCCGGTGGAATACTGCGTGAGCTTTTCCAGCGCATCGAGCGACGCGTCGATATCCTCGAGGCCGTACACTTCTACAAAATCAGGAAATACGATTGCGCCCAGCCCGCGAAAGCCGCCCGCGACAGCCAATAGCAGCTTCAGTTGCTTGCGATATGGATACGGCAGAAATTCATTCAGGCAATGCGTCACGTGACGGATGCGCTGCTTCAGCTCCTTCGATTTCCATTCTTTGTTGAAGACCGCTTTTTCGAAACCGGCCGTGTCAAAATTATTATCCGCTTTTTTCAGTGACGCGCAAAGACGCCCGATGAAGTCGGCGCTGATCGCATTCTTGAGGGGTTCTGCCATGATGAATTTTCGTTTGTTCTCTTCCATTTATTTCTTGTGCTTCGGCGACTGTTCCAATTTCAAAATAAAACGATACGGCAGCTTCGCGTCTTCTCCGGCATAATCCACACCGATGCGCGGTCCTGCGATAACATCTTCCGGCTTCACTTTGATATTCGTTTCTTCCACCCAGATCTCATCGTCGTGCAGGCTGAGGCCGGAATGCTTCACGTTTATTCCCAATGCCTGCGCCACGGTTCCCGGTCCGCCCGAAAGTGTCTTGTCGACTTTCTTTTTCTTGCGTCGTTGCAGCATGAGCTCAATGCCTTCTTCCGGCTGGATAGCACGAATGAGGATCGCGTGCGGAATACCTTTTTTATTCGTGACGATGTTGAACAGGTGATGCAATCCGTAGCAGAGATAAACGTAAGCCGTTCCCGGTTCGCCGAACATCACCTTCGTGCGCTCCGTTTTTCTTCCGCCGAATGCATGCGAAGCTTTGTCGGTTTCGCCGGCGTACGCTTCCGTTTCGGTAATGATGCCGCTCGTGTATTGTCCGTTGATGAACGTGCACAATCGTTTGCCGAGCAGCAGTCGCGCCAGCTCTACGACGTCATGATGCTGAAAGAATTTTTTCGGTAACCGCTTTCCCACAGTGTAAATTTAAAATGAAGCGCGTTATTTTTTTGAAAGCACCAGCTGCCGCGTTTCGTTGAACTGGATCTTCCCGGCATCGAGCAGCTGGCGGATGAGAAACGTAATTTCTTTCTGTTCGGTTTCGGGAAACGCTGCCGCTACATCGGTCGCTTTCTGAGGGCCGGTGGAAAGCAGTTCAAGTATCTTTTGTACCGCGACTTCACGATCGAGCTTCTTGTCCTTGCCCGCTTTCTTTTTGCAAACGTCGCAGCGGCCGCAATCTTCGGCGTTCGTTTCTCCGAAGTAGGCGAGAAGCGTGGATTGCCGGCAACGGTCATCGTGCGTCACGAAATTCGTCATCGCTTCGACGCGTTCTTCGGCAAGGCGTTTCCGTTCGGCAAGATTTTCCGGCGAGATCGAAAGATGTTTCGCATCAACGCGCGAGAGCAGGAACGTCATCAGCGGTTTGTCGTTCTGCGGCTGGTAGCTGATGAGGTCGCGCTTGTCAAGATCCTTCAGCAGGCTGATCACTTCCGCTTCCGATTTGTTCGTTCGATACGCAATGTCTTTCTCGCGGATCTTCACGAAATCTTCGAACAATCCGCCGTACATGCGCAGGAACGTTTTGATCACGCTTTCATACGCCGGGTTCGCCACTTCGAAGCGGTAAAGATTTTCGTTGTTCGTGATCACCTTCATCCGCGCAGGCGTAAAAGCCGCATCGTTGACGACGAGATAACCTTCGCGCTCGAGAATTTTTACGCTGTTGAAAACGGCGACAGGATCGAGATTGTACGTGCTGCACAATTTCGCCTGGTCGAAAACAACCGTCATGCCTGCGCCCGCACCGGTCGGAATTTCATAGAGGTTCGCAATCGCCTGGTAAACGCGACGGATCTCTTCGAGCGAAGGAAAAGAAGCTTCCAGCTGGCGATGCAGCTCTTCGATGTCGCGTTTGTTCCAATACAGCATCGCACCCGCAGGTTGCCCGTCACGACCCGCACGACCCGCTTCCTGGAAATACGCTTCGGGACTGTCGGGAAGATCGGTGTGCACCACGAAGCGCACGTCGGATTTGTCGATGCCCATGCCGAATGCATTCGTCGCCACCATCACGCGCAGCTGCCCGCTCAGCCATTGCTGCTGCCGAAGCTGTCGTTCCTGCGGCGGAAGTCCGGCATGATAAAAAGTCGACGGCACTTTGAATTTGCTGAGGAATGAAGCGAGCTCCTGCGTTTTTCTCCGGCTGCGCACATACACGATACCGCTGCCGCCCGTGATCTGCTGCGTGAGCCGGAAGATGGCTGCGTTCTTATCATCGGTTTCGCGCACGACGTACGCAAGGTTGCTGCGCCCGAAGCTGCTACGGAAAACGTTCTTCGCTTTGAACTGCAATCGCTCCTGGATGTCTTCGACGACGCGCGGTGTAGCGGTAGCCGTTAATGCGAGTACCGGGACGTTCGGATGAATTTCGCGCAGCTCGGCCACCTGCAGGTAGGGCGGACGAAAATCGTAGCCCCATTGCGAAATGCAATGCGCTTCATCGACGGCGATGAGGTTCACTTTCATCTTGCCGATGCGCACGCGTGCAAGCTCCGTCTGCAAACGTTCCGGCGAGAGATACAGGAATTTGATGTTGCCGTACACGCAGCTGTCGAATGCAAGATCGATTTCGCGGCGTCCCATCGCAGAAGTGATCGCCATCGCTTTGATGCCGCGGCGCTTCAGGTTTTCCACCTGGTCCTGCATCAACGCGATGAGTGGTGACACGACGATGCAAATGCCTTCCATCGCCAGCGCCGGCACCTGGAAGCAGATCGATTTTCCTCCGCCGGTCGGCAGCAGCGCGAGCGTGTCCTTCCCGTTCAGCACGCTGCGGATAATATCTTCCTGCAGCGGGCGGAACTGGTCGTAGCCCCAATGCTCTTTGAGTATGGCGTGAATGTCGTGCACGAAATCAAATGTAAGGCGGAATTATGCTGCTTATAAAACCACGGAGACACGGAGGCACGGAGTTTGGCGAATCTCCGTGACCCCGTGCCTCCGTGGTTAAAATTTTTCAGGCGCCTAAAAAACAAACGCCACACTAAACCGCCAAACTTCCTCTTTCCCCTTGCAAATCGGCGGCAGCCACGCCGGCATATCCGCTATGATCTTTTCCATCTTCGCTTTGATATCCGCAGGCAATTCCGCATTGTCGGTGGAAATGCCTACCGGGCGCATCGTCGTTTTGTCGACCGTGAAAGAAACTTTGTACGTGTGCCCCTGGTACAGCTTTTTCTCTGCGTCGGTGAAATCCGTTTTGATGCGGTTCTGGATAAATTCCTGGCGCAGCATGTAGCCACCGAAATAACGCGGACCGCAGATCAGTCCCGGCGCGCGCAGCGAATCCACGTACAGCTCCGTGTGCTG
>CAMLEF010000285.1 GCA_946478675.1 uncultured Flavobacteriales bacterium
ACCAATCACCGCGCCGTCGCCGATCGTAACACCGGCAAGGATCGTCACGTTTGCGCCCAGCCACACGTCGTTGCCGATCACCGTGCGTTTCGTGTTGACGCCGGGCACCGTGACGTTCTCTTTTACAAACCCGTATTTCTTATTGTAGGTGAACGGATGCGTGCTCACCCATTCCATCGGGTGATTGTTCAGCCCGATCTTCGCGCCCATCGCAATGGAGCAGAACCGCCCGATCGACGCCACGCTTTTATCAACGTAGCTGTTCATGCCGATGAACGTATAGCGGCCGATCTTGTCCGAACCGATGAAGCATCCTTTTTCGATCGTTACTTTGTCTTCGAAGCTGACGTTCTTCGTGAACGTGTCGCCGTGCAGCGTGCAGCCGGGATACTTCAGGCGAAGCAGGATTTTCCAGAAGAGCTGTAGCATTTCTTGCAGGTTAACGATTCAGCAGCTCCGCGAGCAAACTAGTTTGATTTTGCCGGGAATACTTTCTAAAGTTATCATTACTTCCCGGAACCGGTTCTCCGCTTTTCCATTTCTGCATGAGTCCGCCGATGTAGCTCATCATGCCGCTTTCGTCTTCGTGCGTGAACGTTTGCCCGGCGTCGCAGGAATCGAGGATGGCTTCGGCGCTGCTGCCTTTCGGCGCAAGACAAAGCACGGGCTTGCGCGAAGCCATGTACTCGAATGTTTTCCCGGGAACCGTTCCGTAATTCTCACCCTGCGGAATGACGAGCAGCAGCAATTGCGACGAGCAGATGTAGCGCACGGATTCTTTATGGCTGACGTAACCCACAAGATGGAGGTGGCTGCCGAGCTGTGATTCCAGCAGCTGTTTCGTTTCCATATCCGTTTTGCCGACGAACCGCACTTCGACAGGAATGTCCGGGTGCTGCGCGATCAGCTTTTTAACGGCGGAAACAAAATGCGCGATCCCGAACTGCATGCCGATGGTGCCGACGAAGGTGATGACGAATTTCTCCTGCGGGAACGGAACGATGCCTTCGAAATCTTCTTCGTCGTAACCGTTCGCGATCACGTGGATGCGCCCGCGGCCGTCCTTCGTCTTTTTCGCGAAGAGACCTGCTGTATGATCGCTGGTGACGACAACGGCATCGGCGGTATTGAGCACGGCGCTTTCGTAAGCAAGATCTTTTCGCTTCGCGCGATCGTTGTGGTGGAATTTGTGGTAATAATAAATGTCGGTCCACGGATCACGCAGGTCGGCGATCCAGCGGAGGTTGAATTTCTTTTTCAGCTTCAGGCCGATGAGCTGGGTGGAGTGCGGCGGGCTCGAGGTGAACACGGCATCGATCTTCTCTTTTTCGATGATCTCGCAGCATTGGCGAAACGCATAGCTGTTCCAGCCTTTGCGCGCATCCGGAATGAAAAAGTTGGCGCGGATGTACAGCGAAAGTTTTCCTACGGCGCTCATCTTGTCGCGGTCGGGAATGGCGGCGTAGGGAACTTTTTCCTTTTTGAAAAGCGACGAAAACAGCTGCAGCGGTTCAAACGAATTCGTGCGGTACACTTTTACGCCCTGCGGGATTTCTTTCGCGAGCGATTCATCGTAAACGGGATAGGACGCTTTGTTTTCATCCACCGTTACGATCACCGGCTCGATGTTGAACCGGCGAAGGTACTTGACGAATTTGAGGCAACGCTGAACGCCGGGACCGCCGCTGGGAGGCCAGTAGTACGTGACGATCAGTACACGCTTCATGCCACGAGGTCCGGGTTGTTCTTGCGCTTTTTCCAGTCGAGGTAGATGGCTCCTCCGAAGAAAATGAAGAGCAGCAGCGAACCGACCAGCGCGATTTTCTCACCGGTGTTGTAGAACGAAGGCTCGAACTTGAATTCGATCGTGTGCTTGCCGGCAGGAACACGCATCGCGCGCAGCACGTAGTCGGCGCGAAAATGCGGCTTCAGTTCTCCGTCGACGTAAGCGTTCCAGCCTTTGTCGTAATAGATCTCGGAGAATACTGCTACCTGCTCCGATGAAGCGTTGCTTTCGTATTTGAGATCGTTCGGTTCATACGACACGAGCTTGATGGAAGCCGTCGAGTCGGCGTGCGGCGCAAAACCGGAAAGCTGGCTTTCGAAACGCTTATCCACAACCGCCGTTCTCTTCGGATTGAAACCGTTCAGCGCGGTCATTTCTTCGTCGGCATTCGCCACCTGCTTTATTTCCTGCACGAACCACACGCTGCCGCAAGCGGATTGGTTGCGAACGACTCCGCCTTTCGAATCGTAGATCACGTATTTCGTGTTGAGCATGTTCAGCACGCCTTGTTTCGCAAGACCCGCCTGCGCACCGCTGTCGTTGCTCACGCCCTTGAAAGCATCCTGCACTTGTTTCGAGATCTGCATATCGAACAGTTCCTGGATGCGTTTGAGCTTCGCACCGTGGTAACCGCCGATCGATTTGTGCCAGTATGACGTGGAAGCATCGCTCCAGTAATTCACTTCACGGCTGATGTTCAGCACGCGGTAATCCGGATCGGTATCGGCAAGGATGATCTTGTCGGCCTCCGTCTGCTCGACCTCATCCGCGCCCTTTCTGATTTTCTCGTATTGATTTTTGTCCTCGCTGAGATAACGGCCGGCAACCGGGTACATATCGATCAGCATGAGCACGATCATCGCCGCAGCGAAAATGCCGATGCCATACGGTTTGCGCGCATAGAAGAAGACGAGCACCGCTGCAACGAGGATGAGCCCGAAGCTGCGGATCGCATCCGATTGCACTACTGCGAGACGTGCGTTTTCAGCGATCATGATGACTTCCTGGCGATCCTGCGGAGCAGTGATCTGCGCCTGGTCCATGTAGTAGTTGATCGTGTCTTCGCTTTCTTTCGGCATCGGCGAAACGAACATCGTCGGCATGATGTAAATGAGGAAGCAAAGGCCGCCCGTTGCGCCGAATGCGATATACAGCGAACGCATGTTTTCTTTCAGCGCATTCGGGTTATTGATGAGCTCGCGCAAGGTCAGCATGCCCATAAGCGGCATCGTCACTTCGGCGATCACGAGGATCATCGAAACCGCGCGGAACTTGTTGTAACCCGGGATGTTGTTGAGGAAGAAGCGCGAGAAGCCTTCGAAGTTGTGTCCCCACGCCAGCATCAGCGAAAGAACCGTTGCCGCGAGCAGCCACCATTTAATGGAGTCGCGCACGATGAGCAATCCCAGCAGGAACAGGAAACAAACGATCGCGCCCACGTATACGGGACCAGCCGTGCTGCCCTGTCCGCCGAAATAAGAAGAGATGTAATCGGAAACGAATTTCTTGCTCTGCGGATTGCCGTCGGTGCTTTCCATCGCAGAAGGATCATAGGTACCGATCGGCTGGCTCGCTCCGCCGTTGAAGTCGGGCACCATGAGCGTCATCGATTCGCCGACACCGTAGCTGTATTGCAGCGCGTAATCGATATCCAGGCCGGACGTCTTGCTTTTGTTTTTGCTGTCGATGGTCAGTTCCGATTTGCCGCGGGTGGAATCTTTGCCGTATTCGTTGGTGAGATAAAGATTGGTGAGGTTCGGCAGGATGGCAACGAATGCTGCAGCGAGAAGTCCGCCGATCGCTTTCACGAGATAATCCTTCTGGTTCTCGCGGATCATGCGGATCACTTCACCGATTCCAATCAGCACGATGATCAGCAGGAGATAATAGGTGATCTGGAGGTGGTTGGCGTTCAGCTCGAGCGCGAGCGCAATTGCAGTCACCGCCGTTCCCAGCCACAATCGCCCGCGCATGGTCATCAGCACGCCCGCCAAAACAGCCGGCATGTAAGCGATGGCATAAGCCTGCGTATTGTGACCGACCTGCAGAATGATAATGAAGAACGAGGAGAAACCGAACGCGATGGCCCCGGCGATGCTGACCCACGGATTCAGGCGCAGCGTTACGAGGAGCATGTAAAAGCTCAGGAAACAAATAAACGTGACGGTCGCCGGGAACGGGATGACTTTTTGGAAGCCGGTCTGAATGTATTGAACGAGGTTGGACGGATAAAGCACCGAGATCTGGTAAGCCGGCATTCCACCGAACATGCTGTTGGTCCAAAGCGGCTCTTTCCCTGTTTTCTCGCGATAATCCTTGATCTCTTTTGCTGCGCCCGAGAAGTGGTAAACGTCGCTTTGCGCAATGCGCTTGTCACCGAACACCGCCGGGGAAAAGAAAATTGCCGCCACAAGAGCGAAGATTACGATGGCTGCCGCGTGCGGGATAAAGCGTTTGAAATCCATAGTCAAAAGGATCGGTTTTTGGTTGCGACAAATGTAATAAAACCCGGCAGCAAAGGCGGGAATTGAGACTCTTTAACGTTGTGAGCGAGGTGTAGCCCGGCCTTTACCGGAAAATGGTAATGAAACCGGTAGTCGTGTACAGTTCGGAATACAGAATGTAATAGTACACGCCGTCAGTTACCGGTTTTCCGTCCATGCTTTTGCCCTGCCAGTGCACGAAAACCGGGTGCTCCGTACTGAACAGCAGCACGCCCCAGCGATCGTAGATCTCGAGCACAAACGGCGTGCATTCCACCAGTCCGTCGATCACAAATTCGTCGTTGATGCCGTCGCCGTTCGGTGTAAAAACGTTCGGCACGGTCATGGGCGGCTGCGTCGCATCAACCTGCACGGTGATCATCGCCGTATCCTGGCAGCTGCCGAAATCCGCGTGCAGCACGACGGTAAAAAAGCCGGATGCCGGAAAGTTGTGGATCACGAAGCTGCCGGTATCCGTCCGACCGTCGCCGAAATCCCAGGTGAAAATTCCGGGCTGTGTCGTATCGGCAGTAAACGTAAAATCGGTGCAGTAGGTGTGAACGGCAGTAAACGAAGCTTCGCAACCGGAGAGCGGTCGCAGCAACAGGAAAGAAAATGCCAGCAGGAAGCAGAGCCGTTTCATCGGTCAACGTTGAAGATCGGCATAAAAAGCGAAACCTCCGCTCTGGCCTGGGAAGCCGCGGAGGTTTCAATTCTGTTGAGCCCGGGTTCGCCAATGGAGGCGCTTCTTTCGAAGGTTAGGCGATCGGGCTACCAAACACCTTAACCAGAATTGTATTCAAACTTACACTGCGTAATAAAGTGCATCAAGACACTTCTGATAACTGGCAGGCTTTTTTAGTATTCGGAAGAAGTGCGGGGATAAGTGGGATGTGACGATTTGCCGATATGCCAATGTGACGATATGCTGATGGCTCTGCAAATGCGGAATAGTGTTGCAGGCTTCGTTTGCTTATGGAAAACCGCAAAGACGCTAAGGCGCAAAGAAGGCGCAGAAGAACGTCATGTTCATTGCTCCATTACGATTTTTTTGCGGGGAGGAATGTGCGAATCAGCATATCGGCACATCGGCATATCAGCACATTATTTCACCTCTTCGTAATCCACGTACTCTCCTTCGTCGGCGGGGAAATGCGTGCGGGGCGCTTTCTTCGTTTCAACACGAACCTGGCCTTCTTCTTTTTTCTGCTGGTAATAATGATGATGGTTCGTCTGCTGATAGGAAGAGCTGCTCCGGCCCGAAGAAGAGAACGAGCTGAAAATTTTCCAGATCACCCAGATGGAAACGATGGTAAAAAAGAATTCCTGCATGGGACTACAAAGATACGAAAGTAAAGTTGCGGGGTTCGTGGTGCGAAGGTGCGCGGGAAATACAATTGTTGTTAAAGGCCCGCATGCCCGTCGCAACACCGAAACCCGGAACATCGCAGCACGCACCTTTTCCGCAACACCGCAACACGCAACGTTTTCGCAACACCGCAACCCGAAACACGCAACCTTTCCGCAATACCGCAACCTCTTCGCAACCCGAAACACCGCAACCCGAAACACGCAACCTTTCCGCAACACCGCAACCGCTTCGCAACACGCAACACCGCAACCCGAAACACGCAACCTTTCCGCAACCCGACGCGCAACTTCCTATCTTTGCCGCATGAAAGTGAAAGTTACCGTCAAAGAAGTCAACCCTGAATTCGACCAGCAGCTCGCGGATAAACACCACGAGGGAAAAGAAAGCGAAGACAACATCCGCTACAACTGGGAAGACGAATTCGACGTCAGCGCCGACATCACGGACTTTCGCATCCGCAACAACGCGGTGTACATGCT
>CAMLEF010000286.1 GCA_946478675.1 uncultured Flavobacteriales bacterium
TCCCCGACGTGGGTGGTGTCCTGGTCCTCGGGTAGCTCCATGCCGAGTCCGGTGCTGTCGAACGCGCCCTGGAGCATCTCGGCCGCGTTGTCGTCGCGTGCGCTCATCTGTGCCGTGTGAAGTGCGATACCGGCTTTGATCGCGTCGTCGATCTGCGACGGCGTCAGCGTGCCGGAGGAGAGCAGCTGGTGGATCGCGAGGAGCGCGATCGAGGTACAGGCGTTCTCGCCGCCGGGGAGCTGGTTCTGCCGCACGCTGCCGAGCGTGACGGACTTGTCGACGACCGCGGCCGCCGGTTTCCTGCGCTCGACGCGCGACTTCGTGCCGAGCAGCGCCGACAGGCACAGCGACAGCGTCGTGCGCGCGATCTTCGCCTGCTCGAGGCCGACGGTGACGGACTTCGTCTGGCCGGTGTTCGCCATCGCGACGTCGAGGCCGTTGGCCTTGATGCCGCCCGTGGCGAGGTGGTCGACGCCGCTCAGCTTCTCGCCGAGCTGCGCGGGGATCGAGACACCCTCGAGCTTCGCGAGCACCTTGTCGAGAACGAGCTTCTTGATCTTCCCCAGGAGTCCGGTCTTCTGCGATGCGGAGATGATGCCGCCGAGCACGTGGTAAACGCCGGAATACTGCTGCGTATTTTCAATGGCCATCACGTCGCGCACATCTTCCACTACGCAAACCACGCCGTGATCGCGCTTGTAATTCGCGCAGATCGAACACGTATCATGATCGCTGATCGTATGGCAGGTCTTGCAGTACTTCAGCTCTTCGCGCAGGCGGTTGAACGTGTTGCCGAATTTTTTGATCGTTTCCTCATCCTGGCGGAGCAGGTGCAGCACGTAACGCAACGCGGTTTTACGTCCGACCCCGGGCAAGCGGGAGAACGCATCCACGGCTTCTTCGATCAGCTTCGACGGGTAATGCATTGCCTGCAAATGTACGGCGAGACGGGGCTTCGGATTACGGTTGTTATTAAGATTACGGTCGGTTTTTCAACAGACGTATGGGGAATTCGGTCATTCGAAAATTCGGAAAAAATAATGCTGAACGAGAGCAGATAGAAATTGAGATTCGGGAATTCGGAATTCCGGTATTTGGAATTCGTTCCCGCCCGAACAAATTGATAACATTAGATTTCCCAAGCGCCGAATGACCGAATTTCCGAATGCCCGAATTTCCTGGAATTGTGAACAACCCTGTTAATTACCACAGCTGACTGGAAGTAGAATCGCCAATCCAATCCCCCTACCTTCGAACCATGACTCCCGCTCTTATTCTCGGTTGCGTGGCGATTTACACGCTGATGCTGTTTACGGTAACGTGGTGGAGCGCGCGCGGGGCGACGAACGAAAGTTATTTTGTCGGCGACCGCTCTTCCCGCTGGTACCTCGTGGCGTACGGTATGATCGGGGCCTCGCTTTCCGGCGTTACGTTCATGTCGGTGCCGGGCAGCGTGGGGAACGCTTCGTTCTATTACCTGCAGGTGGTGCTCGGCTATTTTGTCGGCTATTTCGTGATCGCGTACGTGCTGCTGCCGTTGTATTACCGCATGAACCTCACGTCGATCTATTCGTATCTCGAAAAACGTTTCGGGGCGTGGGCGTACCGTTCAGGAGCTGCATTCTTCCTGTTGTCGCGGGTGCTGGGCGCGGCGTGCCGGATGTACATCGTGGTGCTGGTGCTGCAGAAATTCGTGTTCGAAGCCTGGAATATTCCGTTTGAATTGACCTCCGGCATTTTCATCCTGCTGATCCTCGCATACACATTCAAAGGCGGCGTCAAAACGATCATCTGGACCGACACGCTGCAAACGACGTTCATGCTGCTTTCGCTCGTTTTGAGTGTCGTGCTGATCGCGCGCGCGCTGCATGTGCCGAACCTCGTCGGACATTTGTTCACCAGCGAGCATTCCACCATCTTCAACTGGAACTGGAAGTCCGGCGTTTTTTTTCCGAAAGCATTTATCGGCGGCATGTTCATCTCCATCACGATGACGGGCATGGACCAGGAAATGATGCAGAAGAACATCAGCTGCAAAACCGTCGGGGAAGCGCAGAAGAACGTGGTGACGTTCAGCTTCACGATGGTGTTCGTCAACCTGCTGTTCCTGCTGCTGGGCGTGCTCATCTGGGATTACGCGGCGACGCAGCCGGAACTGCTGGCTTCGCTCAAAGCGCACACGATGCCGACCGACGAACTTTTCCCGACACTCGCGCTGAAAGCATTCGGTACCGTCTCTGCGTTGTTCTTCGTGATCGGTTTGATCTCGGCCGCTTACCCGAGCGCCGACGGTGCGCTGACCGCGTTAACGGCGTCGTTCTGCATCGACTTTCTCGGTTTTAAAAATCCGGCCAACATACGTGATGAAAAAAGCAAGGAACGCACCCGCAAGATCGTACACGTGGCGTTTTCCGTTTTGCTTTTTGTGGCGCTGCTCATTCTCGAGAAAGTGAACGACCGCGCCATCATCGACATGATCCTTTTCCTGGCGACGATCACGTACGGCCCGCTGCTTGGTCTTTTCGCATTCGGCATCCTGACGAAACGCACGGCGAACGGCTGGCCGGTGCTGCTGGTGTGCCTGCTGCCGCCCACGATTTGTTTCCTGATGAACTACATCGCTGCGCATGATGTTTCGTTGCCGCACAAAGAAGGCGCTGTCGTATTCGACGTGTTCAACGGTTATCTCTTCGGCAACGAATTGCTGCTGATCAACGGCGGGCTCGTGTTCCTCGGCATGCTGCTCATCTCGAAGAAAAAAGAAATCCCTGCGCTGTGAACGCCAAACATTCCCGCTCCAATTCGCTGATCTTTCTCCTCGAACGCACGCTTCGCCAGTGCCGCAAAGCCCTGCAGGACGAATTGCGCGCCGCAGGTTCGGGACTGTCCGTCGATCAATGGTTATTGCTGCAGCAGGTCGCCGTCAAAACGCAGCACCAGCATGAGCTCGCCGCGATGACCGCAAAAGATCCTGCCTCCGTCACGCGCATGCTCAACCTGCTCGCGAAGAAAAAACTCATCACGCGCAGCACCGACAAAAACGACAAACGCAGCATCCTCGTCACCGCAACAACAGCCGGCAAAAAAGTCGTTTCGCAATGTGAAATCGCTGTCGAACGTTTCCGCAAAACCGCCGGCAAAGGCCTCACGCAGGAAGAGCTCAACTTACAGAAGACGGTGCTCGATAAGTTGTTTGAGAATTGCGGAGGAAAATAATTTGCTAATGTGCTAATGGGGCAATGTGCTAATGCGCGCAGAAGCCGCCGCACAAAATAAACCGCAAAGACGCGAAGGGCGCATACTCTTCAAGAGAACTTTGCGCCCTTGTTTTCGCCTTAGCGCCTTAGCGGTTTCAAATGCAACCGCAGCCTGCAAAAAGTGCTGTAATTGCCGAATGCATTAGCAAATTAGCATATTGGCACATTAGCAAATTGATCAGAATCCCGTCGCAAACAAATTCATCGCACCATTCATCCCGCACTTCTGGTATTGATTGTACGCTTGTGCAGCGCGGATACGGATCTTTTCGCCGGGCTCGTGCTGCAGCCATCCGTCGATCGCGGCTTTCAGCGTGTAGGCTTCGGGCGCCATGAGGTTCGTCGTCCAGAGCACCGGATGCGCGTGGGCGGCGTGAATGACATCTTTGAAATACATGCGGCTTGCGCAGGCCAGGATCATCACGTCTTTGGTTTGCGTCGTGTCTTTGCTTTGCGGCGGTGAAGCGATATCGAAATCCATCAGTCCGTCGTGGCCGACGTAACAGGCGAGCTTCGACTGGCCGAGTTGCAGCAGTTTCGTTGTACCGTGATCGTTCACCGTCATCGTGTCTTTCAGGTTCCAGGAAGCACTTTGTAAAAAACGGATCGTGCAGTTTTTGATGCGGGCGCCTTTCCACGCGTCGGCGACAAGAATGCAATGGTAACGGCGATGCTTCCAGGCGCAGCGCTCGAGAATTTCGGATTGCGGATTTTTCACGGTGGCCAGCAATTCCCAATCGTCGCTGTTGTTGAAGAACGTGCGCACGCCGTAGCCGCAGCCCCAATAAAGATTGTTCGCCGGATCGTTGCCGTTGCCGATCTTTTTGGGAACCGGCACGATGCCCTGGCTGTCGTTATCGCAAAGCGCGACGAAAACGTGAATGATCGTCAGTGCGGAATCTGCGGCGGGAGCAGGGGAGGGCGCAACACGGGAAAAGGAACCTGCTTTTGCCGAAACCGGAACGACTGCCGGCCGGAAGAAAAACATCCCTGCGAAAAACACGAAGAAAAGGGTACGGATCATGGCATTCTGCCCTTACTTTTGCTGGCGTAACGAATTTATAAAATGAACCAGAGTCAACGGCTGAAGCTGAATTCCATAACATATTTTGTGCTTTCACTGGTCATCCGTTGGCTGTACAACCTGGTGGTGTGGCTGTACCACGGCTTCACCATTACCGAGCGCGGCGTGCTGCACATGCTGCTGGCGGTCGTGTCACTGCTTTTCGGCTGGTTTGCATTGCAGCTCTTCCGCAAGGCCCGGCATTCCGGTTCAAATCTCGGCTGCCTCTATCTCCTTATTCTCATTGTGAATTTCGTCGGAAGCCTCGGCGCGATCTTCTTTGCGCTGGTGCAATTCTTCAGCGACGAAGGCGGCGCAGAAACGTTATGGCTCGTCTGAAGCGCACGATCAGCTGGCTGCTGCCGCAGGTGATTTCCAAAAGCAAAGGGAATGTCGCTCCTGTATTGGAGGTGACGTGGGAGAACGGCCGCAAGGTGCTCAACGGCGAACGCGTCAATTATTCGTTCGGTTCGCTGCACGATGTGTTTCGCATTGCGTTGCGGAAAGCGCTTCCGAAAAAAATAAAGCTGCAAGATGCGCTGATCCTCGGTTTCGGTACCGGCAGCATCGCGACCATTCTCACGGAAGAAATGGGATTCACTGATCTGCAACTGACAGGTGTGGAAGCGGATGCCGAAGTGATCCGTCTGGCGCGTGAAGAATTCGACGTGCAGCGTTTCGCGAATCTGCAACTGGTCAACGAACGTGCGGAGGTTTACGTGCAGCGATCGCAGGAGCAATTCGATCTGATCTGCGTGGATGTATTCGTGGAAGATACCGTGCCGGAAGCCTGCCGCAGCGAAGCATTTTTCCGCGACGTCAGCCGGTTGTTGCGCGCGAAAGGAAAAATGGTTTTCAACCTGATGCTCGCGCCGGAAATGGATGCGGATGCATTTCGTGGATTACTGGAAACGGTTTTCGCGAAAGTGGAAATGCACAAAGTGCTGCCGGGCGATACGCCGAACCTGATCTTTATCGCTACGAAGTAGCCGTTATCCCGCGTTTTTCCGGCAAACGAAAGCGCATCCGCGGCATCCGCAGTTGCAGCGTCAGCCATCCTGCGCCGAAAACAATTCCCGTCATTCCCAGCGTTTGCAGCCAGTGCAGCGGTTCTGCCAACGACCATTTCCCGGTCTGGCAAAGCGTGAGTGCGATTATCATCGACAGTAGCGGAAGCAATCGCAGGAACCTGTTGCGGTGTTTCCGCAGCTTCGGAAGAAACAACAGCACCGCCGAGACGAGCAGCAGCACAATTTCCGTTGCGTTGGTGAGCCCGCCTTCGAACAGCGGAACGGTGAATAAGGCGAGCGCGATCAGCAATAAGAACGTGGCCGGTCCGGGGAAAGGTTGTGAGCGCTGCCAGCGGAATGCGAGAGCGAGCAGGAAGATCAGCACGAGGCTGGCGGCCGGTCGCATGCAGAGATCGATCATTTTCTCGAAGAAACCCGGGCTGTAATAAACGACGGTGTAATGATTGAGCCCCGCGCGCGTGAGCACTTCCTGCATGTTCGAAGCTTCTGCATTCGCGAGATGGATACGAACGGCTTCGGAAGAATTCATCAGCGCCGGCGCTTCATAGTTCAGCATGCACGGACGGCCTTTCCGGAACGGCGTTTCTTCTGCGGGAGAGCTATGCGCAATGACCGGCGCGACGGCCGTTTTGGCGTGCGTGTTTTTTTGCGGCGAAGGCGAGCTGACCTGCCCGATATTGGCGCCCCGGTGCAGGTAGAGGCTGTCGGCGGCCAGACCTCCGGCATAAATCGACGTGAAGACGCCCG
>CAMLEF010000287.1 GCA_946478675.1 uncultured Flavobacteriales bacterium
CCGTTCCGCACGTCGCCTTCGTCAGGCCGTCGTCGACCGTTACCAGGTAAAGTCCTTCTGCGAGATCAGCCGTGCTGAATGACACCAGCTGCTGTCCCTGCGGCATTTTCTCATTGGAGATCATTTTCACGAGACGACCGTTCAGATCGGTCAGCGTGATCTTCACGTATTGTTCCGAAGCGAGGTTCACGCTCACGTTGGCGTTATCCTGCGCCGGGTTCGGGAACACTTCCATCGAGGTGTTTTCGCCGTGCTCGGCAATGCCCACCGTTCCGCCGGTGACGTTAATGTCGTCGAGGAAGAAATGGTTGCCGTATTTGCTGCCCGTCCATTCGAACTTGAACATGACGTGCGACTGTGCCCAGACAGAAGAAACGTTCACCGAGAAAGCGCGCCACAGGCTCGGATCGTAACCCGGAACGAACGGCGTCGGCACTTGTCCGGAGCTGACGAGCTGTGCGCCCGTGCGGATGTAGATCTGCTGCCAGGTCTGACCGCAATTGCTGGAAATGAACACACGCAGGCGATCGTCCAGCAGGCTCGTGTCCTGCACTTTCGATGCGAACGACGATTTGAACGTGAGCTGCATGCCCGTGAGGTAACGCAGGTCGTAAGCCGGCGTAATAAGCTCGTCGACTTCGCCGCGATCGTTGTAATAATTGTCGATCATCATGCAGGAGCTTCCCGTGGAGCCGGCCATGTTCACAGAGCGCCAGTGAATGTTGTCTTCATTGTAATTGATCGCCGTCCAGCCCTGCTGCAGCGGATCGCCGTTCTCGAAGCTTTCCGAAACCGGGCCCGGCAAACCATAACCCGTGCCGATGATGACGTAACCGGTTTTCACTTTCGTATCGGTGCCTTGTGCGTTGGAGACTACGAGCGTCGTGGTGTAAATGCCGGGCGTGTTATACGTAACGGTCGGGTTGGCTGCGGTCGAAGTTGCAGGTGTGCCGCCGTCGAACGTCCAGATGCGGGAAGAAACCGTTCCATTCCAGGAATCATCGGTATACGTAATCGTTCCTCCCGGGCAAACCATGCGGCGGTTGCCGTGGAAATCCGCGTTGGGCGCGCAGCTGGAAGCGGTCGTCGTCGCGGTTCCCGTGGCCACGAGGTTGTCAGGACGCCAGAGATGATTGCGGTCGGATACGTTGCTGTTGAGCGTCGCGTGCATGGCGATCACCTGGTCGTGCGTGAACATGTTGGAGCAATAGGAATACTCCATGTAGTTCTGGTAGTTCTCCACGATTGCGGTATCGCAGACTTTCGCCTGTGCGGCCGTCGGGCAATGGTCCCAGCCTTTCGTCTTCGGCGTATCCGGGATACCGTCGTCACCGCAGGCAACACCCGGGCTGTTGGTGCTTCCCCAGCAATGCGCAAGGTTCAGGTAATGGCCGATCTCATGCGTGAGCGCGCGGGAGGTGCCGACACTGCCGGTGCCGATGCTGCCGATGTAATCGTGCAGGATGATGACGCCGTCGATAGCAAGTCCGAGACCCACTACTGCGGAAGGATAATACGCATAACCCGCCACGCCCGAAGCGCCGATGGTTTTCACCACCCAAACGTTCAGGTATTTGTCGCGCGGCCACGGGTTGAGCTTGGATGCATCGTCCGCCTGGTTCGTTTTTTTGGAGGCGATGCGTTCGATGCCGTTGGTGCAATTGCCTTCCGGGTCGATCGTCGCAAGACGGAATTCGATGTCGGCGGCAGAAGCGATGCCCATGAATTCCGGGATGATGCTGGTCGTATCCGGGTTCAATTTGGCATAATCACGGTTGAGGATCGCCATTTCGTCGAGCACCTGGGCGTCGGAAATATTCTCCGTACCGTAATCGTGGATAATGTGGAAAACCACGGGAATTACATAGGTGCTGGTCGAGCGCCCTTCCCCGTGCTGGAGCAGGTTTTCCGTCTCCGAGCGGAGTTGGTCTTCGGCCTGTTGCACTTCAGCAGGATGCTGTTGCTTCAGGCGGTCGTTAAAATCTGTCGTTCCGCAGGGAAGGCCAGACTGCGCATTCGCCACCGCAGCGACGGCGAATACGGCAAAAAGGGTCGGTAATAGAAAGCGTGTTTTCATTGGAAATGGATGGGTAAATGGCACATACGTGTACACCAATGCGCACGCACATGCGGGTTAAAAAAAATACAACAGGGATGCTTGAAAAATCCGCACAAAGGCGGGCATGCCTGCCTTAAGCTCTTGGAGGAAGCTCGGGCAGGGACTGGTGGCCGTTAAGAACTACAGCCGGGGAAAAAGCGGAAACTACGGCCGAGGAAACCGTAGAATTCATCATTGGCGAATCTATTGCAGCAGGAACGAAGTCGGCGGAAAAGGCCAGCTTCAGTTGTTTCGAACTTTTGCCGGGAATATTCTGCTGGCCGTCTTCTTTGGATACTTTATTCATCCATGCGTTCAGCACGTTTTCTTTCCCGTCGGAAAAGCAGCAGACGATCACTTTGCCTTCTTTTACGGAGGCGCTGATCACGTCGTACATATTGCCGTTCACGCGAAGCTCATTTTCTTCGACGAGGGCTTTCCGGTATTCTTCCTGCGTAAAAGTGAGGGTTACCGCTGCCTGGCGTTCTTCGGCGGTCAGGCCGAAAAGCTCACGACGCATCTCGGCTTTTGCCTGCGACACTGCGAACCTGTAGAACGGGTAGTTCAGCAGGTTGCCGCAGAGAAAGATCACTGCGAGCGCTACAATAACAATGCGTGTTGACAGGGTATTCACTAAATACAAAGTTAAAAGGTTTAATGAAACGGCAATCTTCGAAGCAACCAAATCCTTCCTCCTTTCGTAAATTTACCCGCGCCTGACCCGTAATAAACTTTATGAATAACGACCTCGTCCTGGTTTATTCCGGGTATTTCATCTGTTCCATCATTCTCTCTTTCCTGCTGAACGGGCTTTTCCTGCGTTTCTCCCGCACCATGGGCGTACGCGCCAACCCGGAGCTCGTCCGCTGGAGCAGCACGCAGAAACCTGCCGTGGGCGGCATTTCTTTTTTCGTGATGTTCCTGCTGTCGATCGCCTGCTACGCGGTGTTTTTTCCGTATCGCTTCATGCCGCTCGACAAACAATTGCTCGGCATCCTGGGAACGGTGACGCTGGCGTTCATCATGGGCCTTGCCGACGATGCGTATAACACGAAACCGCTGCTGAAGCTTTTCGTGCAGATTCTCTGCGGCGTGATCCTCGTGTATACCGATCAGTCGATCCGGCTGTTCAATAACGACCTGCTCGACGGCATCCTGACCGTGCTTTGGGTGATCGGCATTATGAATTCGATCAACATGCTCGACAATATGGATGCGATCACGGCCAGTGTTTCGGCGTTCATTATCGTCGAGGCTTTGTTGTCGATCTACATCAGCCAGGACGTTTACAATGTGCACGTCATCATGCTGCTGGGCGTGCTCGGAGCGCTGAGCGGATTTCTCTTCTTCAACTGGCATCCGTCGAAGCTGTTTATGGGCGATACGGGCAGCCAGTTCCTCGGCATCGTGCTGGCGATCGTCGGCATTCATTATTTCTGGAACAAGCCGGATCTCGGCGGACATGAATACGCCAGCAAAAAAGTGATCGTAACGATGCTCGCGTTCATCGTTCCGCTTTGCGATACGGCGACGGTCGTGATTAATCGCTTATTGAAAAAACAAGCCCCGTGGATCGGCGGCAAAGACCATACGACGCACCATCTCTCCTACGCCGGCTTCAGCGACAGCCAGGTAGCGATCGCTTTTGCTGCAGTTTCGCTCATTTCCCTGATGATGATCTTCCTGATCCAGGGTGTGATCGTGAACTGGGGCATCAAGCATGTTTTTATTTTCGGTGGCTATTTTGCGCTCGTTTTCGGAACTTTGTATTCCGTCACCCGCATAACGCGGCAGCCCAAACGGGAAAACGGAACGCAAAATGAAGAAGCTCCTTCAATTCATTAAGCGCTATCACCGCCACCTGCTGGCACTGCCGGCACTGCTGCTGCTCGTGGTGCTGCTGAAGCTGCTGAACTTTTCCATCAACGATACCGTCTCCGATTCCGATTACCGGAATTATTTCCTGTCGAACTACAAAGTGTTCGGCGTCACCATTCCGAAAGACCTCAACTTCTGCGGGGAGCCCGTGCCGCTGAGCGATTTCACCGTGCGGGAAGCGTTGGAGCGCGAGCTGATGGTGAACACGTATTTCCAGTCGCAGACGCTGCTGTTTCACAAACGCGCCAGCCGCTGGTTCCCGATCATCGAGCCCATCCTGAAAAAGAACGGCGTGCCCGACGATTTCAAATACGTGGCGCTCATCGAAAGCGGTTTGACCAATTCGATCTCGCCGCAAAAAGCAGCAGGATTCTGGCAGCTCATCCCGGTGACCGCCGAGAATTACGGGCTCGAAGTGAACGACGCGGTGGACGAGCGTTTCAACGTGGAGAAATCGACGGAAGCGGCGTGTAAATGTTTCAAAGAAGCGTACGGCCGTTACGGGAACTGGACGCTGGCGGCGGCTTCGTACAACCTCGGCATGGGCGGCGTCGACAAGCAGCTGGCGAAACAAAAGCAGGGCAGCTATTACGATTTGTACCTCAACGAAGAAACCGCGCGCTACGTGTATCGCATTCTCGCCGTCAAGGAGATCATCTCGCGACCGAAAGCGTACGGCTACCAGCTGCGCCCGCGTGATCTTTACCCGCCGGTGCCGACGTACACGGTGAAAGTCGATTCTTCCATCACGGATCTTGCTGCGTTTGCCATCGGGCAAGGCTCGACGTATAAGATTTTGAAGATGATGAACCCGTGGCTGCTGCAATCGTCGCTGGAGAATCCGGATCACAAAACCTATTTCATCCAGTTCCCGAAAAAAGGCGTGAAGCTCTACGGTTTTGAAGAAGACAACCAGCCTTCCGTAGCTGCCGACACTTCCCGTTTTGTAACAAAAACCGAAGTGCTCGCCGATTCTGCCGCACGCCCGAAGATTCACCTGGTGAAAGCCGGTGACAGCTGGGAGTCGATTGCGAAAGCGTACGACGTCCCGGAAAATCTCCTGCTCGAATGGAACAAACGTTCCGCTGATCAATTGCCGCAGGCCGGGGAAGAGATCGTCATTCCCCGGCGATAATTCCATTTCTTTCAGAAAAACGACCACGGCATCATCGCGCATGATGTATTTTTCATTAAAAATTACAAAAACGACGCATTGGTTAGCATTTTAAAGCGTTTAGGAATAGCGTTTTATAAATAAATAATTTATTTTTCTTGACAAACGCTTGATGGCGAATCTACATTTACCGCTCACCATACACTATCGCCATGAAAAAAATCAGCTACAACATTCTTACGGCGCTCCTGCTGTTTTGTACAATGGAGCTGTCCGCGCAAAACGGCGCCACGACCGTCAGCGGAATGAATCCTGTCGGCTCCAGCGGCAACGCGAAAGTCGTCGGCCCGGGTGATCAACCGCTGGACGGTAACCAGCAGCTCGGACCTGCTTTCCAGGCCAGCGAATGCGGATTGGATTACACCACCGCCAGCAACAAGCTCGGCCAGCGCCTGCACCTCGGCTGCTGCCCTTCCACCGACGGCGTTCCGCAGCCTGCTACCTTCACGATCGCCGGCATTCCTTCGAGCGCCACGATCCTGAAAGCGTTCATCTGGTGCGACGCTTCCGGTAACGGCGTGCCGATCACGCTGAACATCACCAACCCCGGCTCGTCCACTTTCGGCATCCCGATGTCAAACGTGGGCGGCGACATCGACAAATGCTGGGGCTACGGCGGCGTGTACACCTACCGCGCGGACATCACCGCAGCGATCGGCGGACCGTCGAACGGCAACGGTAACTACGTCATCAGCGGTTTCCCGACCAACCCGCCGAACGCCGGCAACGACGTGGACGGTGCAACCATGATGGTGATCTGGCAGGATAACTCTGCCGGTTTCCGCGGCGATCTCGTGATCTGGGACGGCGCGATCGTGAAGCTCGGCCAGCCTGCCTCACAAACGATCAACAACTTCACCGCCTGCCAGGGAAACATCTCGAAAGCCCGTGCGTTCTCCTGCTACGGTGACCTGCAGGGCTACAACTCCGGCATCATCCTGAACGGTA
>CAMLEF010000288.1 GCA_946478675.1 uncultured Flavobacteriales bacterium
ATCCTGCGGCTTTGATCGATCGAAACAAAAAGCAGCACCGTGATCAACCCGCGCGGGGCGACGAACAGCAGCGGTGACAGCGGCAATCCGGAAAGTTTCAGCTGGACGCCGCGCACGAGCAGGATGGCCACCGTTACGATCGCAGCATAGATAAACGTTCCCGAATTGAACAGCTGTTCCGTTTGAATAAGATAACCGAAGAGCAGGAAGAACAGCGCCCGCACCAGGAAAGTCGATTCGATCACCAGCTCTTTCAGGCGGCCGACTTCAGGACTTAATTTCGCCGGGCGGAATTTTTCGATCCAGCGAAAACCTTTCAGCTTGTCGATATTGCCGAGGAAAAGTCCGAAAAGCAAAATGAAGATGAGCGCCGGAAGATCGTAGTAGATCGACACGGTGTAGATCAGCACCACGAGCAGGATGATCGGGAAAAATTTGATGTGGTGCTCGATCCGCGACAGCAGCAGCGACAAGCCGATCGTGGCGAGGAAAGAGATCAGCGTGATGCTCAGCAGCTGCAAACCGAAGCGGCCGACCATGCTTGCATTGAGCGTGCTTTCGACGGCGAGAAAATTAAACAGCAGAACGCCGAAAATATCCGACAGGCTGCTTTCGTAAATGACGAAGTCGCGGTCGCGGGAAACGAGGTGACGAATGCTGGGAATGGCGACGGAACTGCTGATCACGCACAGCGGCACCGCGTTGAGCATTCCATCCTGCAGCGAGCAGCCGGTGAGGTAACGGAAGCTGAAGCCGAATCCCAGCGCCAGCACCACGATGGAAAACAGCGAGCCCAGCGAAGAACGCGACACCAGCCCGATCCGTGAGCGGTTCAGCTCAAGTTCCAACGAGCCTTCGAGAACGATCAGGATCAAACCGACTGTTCCGAGGATCGGCAGCGCGAAAGAAAAATCCGGCAGCTGTATTGCGAAGAACACAGTGACCTGCTTCACCAGGAAGCCCATCGCCAGCAGGATGATCACCGCAGGAATCCGCGTGCGCGAAGCCGTCAGCTCGAAGAGATAAGCCACCAGCAGCAGTACACAGAAAGAAATGATCACTAATGACGACACCGGTACCTATTTAAAAATTTAAAAACGAAGCGACCTTAAAAGCGGTGCAGCTCCAGCAACTTGCTTTCGAAACGCTCCACCGGCAGGAAATTCTGCTCGAGCTCCGGCGCAAACGGCACAGGCGTATCGAGGCTGGCGACACGAACGACAGGCGCATCAAGGTGTTCGAAGCAATGCTCGTTGATCAGCGCAGCAATTTCTCCGCCGATGCCGCCGGTGAGCGTATCCTCGTGCAGCACCAGCGCCTTGCCGGTTTTGCGTACGGTTTCGAAGATGGCTTCTTTGTCGAGCGGGAGCAGCGTGCGCAGGTCGAGCACGTCGGCGGAAATTTCCGGGTGCTTCTTCAATACGTCGAGCGCCCAATGCACGCCGTAGCCGTAGGTGATGATGGAAAGATCGTTTCCTTCCGCTGCTTTCGCCGCTTTACCGATCTCGATCGTGTAATACGATTCGGGAACGTCGCCGGAAATGCTGCGGTAAAGCGCCTTGTGCTCGAAGAACATCACCGGGTTGGGATCTTCGAAAGCGGCGAGCAGCAATCCTTTCGCATCGCGCGGCGTCGACGGATAAACGATCTTCAGTCCCGGCGTGTGAAAGAACCACGCTTCGTTCGATTGCGAATGGAACGGTCCGGCAGCAACACCGGCACCCGTTGGCATGCGGATCACAACGTCGGCATTTTGTCCCCAGCGCCAATGGATCTTCGCGAGATTGTTGACGATCTGGTTGAAGCCTTCGGTAACGAAATCCGCGAACTGCATTTCCATCATCGCTTTCATGCCTTTGATGGAAAGCCCGAGCGCCGAACCGACAATCGCCGATTCGCAAAGCGGGGTGTTGCGCACGCGTTCTTTGCCGAATTCCTGCACGAAACCTTCGGTGATCTTGAAGACGCCGCCGTATTCGGCAATGTCCTGCCCCATCAGCACGAGGTTGTCGTGTTTGCGCATAGCGATGCGAAGCGCATCGTGGATCGCATCGATCAAACGTTTCTCGCTCGAATTGCCGGACGGATTTGTTACGGAAAAATCAAACGGCTTGTAGAGATCGCGGTATTCTTTCTGTGTGTCGGCGACGGGACGCGGGTAAGCAAACGCCGTTTCGAGCCCTTCTTCGATTTCTTTTTTGATCGCAGCGCGGAATTCGTTAGCGTTCGCTTCCGTCAGCACTTTCTGGTCGAGCAGCCAGCGCTCGTAATTCATCACCGGGTCTTTCACCGACCACTGGTCCTGCAAACCTGCGGGATAATATTTCGTGCCGGAAGCTTCTTCGTGCCCGCGCATGCGGAACGTGACGCATTCGAGCAGCACCGGCCGCGGATTTTTGCGGAGATCTTCCGCAATGCGCTTCACCGTGTGGTACACTTCGAGCACGTTGTTGCCTTCGACCTGCACGGCTTCCATTCCGTAACCGATGCCTTTGTCGATAAATTCTTTGCAGCGGAACTGCTCGCGCGAAGGCGTCGACAATCCCCACTGGTTGTTTTCTATTGCAAAGATGACGGGCAATTCCCACACCGCCGCCACGTTCAGCGCTTCGTGAAAATCACCTTCGCTCGCGCCGCCGTCGCCGGTGAAAACGAGTGTTACGGCATTTTCTTTTTTCAGCTTATGCGCAAGCGCGATGCCGTCGGCAATACCCAGCTGCGGACCGAGGTGCGAGATCATGCCGACGATGTTGTAGTCGATGGCGCCAAAGTGGAACGAACGGTCGCGGCCTTTGGTGAAGCCTTCTTCTTTTCCCTGGAACTGCGCGAAGAGCCGGTGCAGCGGAATGTTGCGCGAGGTAAAGACGCCGAGGTTGCGGTGCATCGGCAGGATGAATTCCTGTTTCTCCATGGCCAGCGCGGAGCCGACCGACGTTCCTTCCTGCCCGAAGCCGGAGAACCATTTGGAGATGCGTCCCTGTCGCAGGAGCACGAGCATTTTCTCTTCGATCAGGCGCGGGCGGAGCATGGCGCGGTAAATATCCAGCAGCGCGGCGTCGGCCAGTTTTTTGCGCTCGAAGCGAATGGGAGTATCGACTGTAATCATAAGTAGCTTAATGCGGCGCTAAATTACGTACTTTGTAGTGGAAGCGATGGAAAAAGCAATTGTAGCGTTGTTGTGTGCCGGAGCGGCGATCTATCTCGTCGTGCGGATCGTGCGGAGTATTCGTCGCACGCGAAAGAATAATTGCGGCCCGGATTGTAATTGCGGGTGAAGGTGCGTGTTGCGGGCTTCGAGTTGCGTGGGTTTTCGAATGGGCAGGGGAAATGCGCAGGAAGAAGGTTGAATGAGTTCGTTGAGTTTGTTAGGTTGGTAAAAGGAAAATACAAGACAGAAAAATCAACCAACCGAACCAACCTTACCAACCTTACCAACTAACCAACTAACCAACCTTAAATTGGGCTACTGAAGTTTCACTGCACCACAGCTCCCACATCAAAATTCCCCTCGCAACCCGCACCTCCGCACCCCCTTCACGTATGGGCAAAAAAAAAGGAGCGCAATCCGCCCCTCTTTTTTCTTGCTGGAAGAAAAATTACTTCTTCTTGCCCGGCTTAGCATTAGCCATAGAGTCAGCCATTTTAGCTGAATCTTCTTTTGCTTTAGCAGCAGCCGCAGCGGTCGCCTGATTTACAGAGTCAGCCATTTTCATGGAGTCTTCTGATTTTTTCTGAGCGTCAGCCTTCATGGTTGAATCCGCGCGGAGAGAATCGAGAAGCTTTTGTGCAGCTTCGCCGCTACCGCAGGATGCAAGAGTTGCCATACCGGCTACGGCAACAAAAGCGATGAACTTTTTCATTTTGGTTGTTGGTTGTTTTGGTTAAAACTGGCGCAAAGATATAGGAAGATTTCCTTCACGGTCAAACTTTTGCGCTTTTTTTTAACAAGGCTATTAACAAAAACGGGAACCGATTGGTTCCCGTTTTTGTTTTTGTTGCAGTGGAAAATTAACCGCGACCGCCGGTCGCTTTTTTGTTTTCCTGTTTGATCTGCTGCTGTTGCGTCGGCTTCTTCGGCGCTTTGCCGGCTTTAGCCATAGAGTCAGCCATGCGGGTAGAATCCGCGATGTGCTGTTGCATAGCAGCGTCAGCAGCCCGTTTGGTTGAGTCAGCCATGTTGGTAGAATCCTGAACGTGCTTCTGCGCGTCAGCTACCTTCTGGAGAGAGTCAGCATTACGGGTTGAGTCTTCTTTGCGTTTTGCATCGTCATTGCCGCAGGAAGCGACAAATGCAGTCATTGCAGCGATTGCTACGAACGAGAGAACTTTTTTCATTTGTTTTGTTGAGTTTGGTTAACCGGCCGCAAATGTAGAAATCTTTTTTATTCTTCAAAAATTTTTGCATCTGAGGCGGAACCGTCTATTTTTGCATGACTTTTGCTCAGGAACCACAAACTCAAAACCATCCTATTTATCATGAAAAAACACCTCATCGCCATTACTTCTGTCATCGTCCTCGCAGGAGTAGTTACGTTCTCTTCTTGCAAAAAAGAAGACACTACCGCCCCGACGCTGTCTATCACCGGAGGCACCACCCAGTCGCAATCCCTGCCGGCAACGTCTAACGGCGGCACCTGGACCAACCCGACGGCAACGGCAACCGATGACGAAGACGGTGACCTCACCAGCAGCATCTCTGTTTCCGGCACGGTTAACCCGAACGTGAAAGGCACCTACACCCTCACCTACACCGTTACGGACGCAGCCGGCAACACCGCTTCGCAGGACGTAACCGTATCGATCGTTAACGACGCTGAGATGTACGCAGGTACCTACTCCGTACACGATACCGTTCCGATGCTGGCCGCTTTCAACTACAACATCGACGTTACGACCGATAACAACGTAAACGGCCGTATCCACTTCGCACACCACGCTCCGGCGCTCCAGGGCTTCGCTTACTACCAGAACAACGACGGTATCTACGCGAACATTTCCGGTGCTACGGTAACGCTGCCTTCCCAGACGGCTGCTAACATCGGTACCGACAACTCTACCCACACCTTCTCCGGTAACGGTGCAGTTGTTTCTACCACCGCGCCGATCGTGTTCAACATCACCTACACGGACTACGACGTGACGAACAACGCTACCGCAAATGGCTGCGTTCAGACCTACACGAAACAGTAATCTGTTCTTCGTTTTACAGGAAAAACCTGCCTTTACCGGCAGGTTTTTTTATTTTCTTTGAACCAATGAAAAAGCAGAAGAACGACAACGGCGGGTTTGTGTATTCCACCAATAAAGACTTCGAATTTTCGCACAACGAAGAGCACTCGGAATCCGTACCGCCGGGGCAGCAGCAGTTGCGCATCTTTCTCGACAGGCTCGGCGGCAACAAACTTGTGAGCCGCGTCAATGGCTTTGCCGGCTCTGCTGATGAGTTGGAAAAGCTCGGCAAGTTGCTCAAACAGAAGTGTGGTGTGGGCGGATCGGTCAAAGACGGGGAAATCCTTCTACAGGGCGACCACCGCGACAAGATCCTGGTAATCCTGACGAAAGAAGGCTACAAAGCGAAAAAAGCCGGCGGGTAATGGAACAGTCCTCCCCTTTTCGCGGCCTGCGGGTGGTGGAGCTGGCCAGTGTGCTGGCGGGACCGGCCGTGGGCATGTTCTTCGCCGAGCTGGGCGCGGAAGTGATCAAGGTGGAAAATCCCGCGACGGGCGGCGACATGACCCGGCAATGGAAGCTTCCGACCGAAGATCCGGAATCGAAGACTTCCGCCTATTTCTCTTCCGTTAATTGGGGGAAAACGCATCTTTTTCTCGATTTATCCGCCGAAAACGCCCGGAAAGAGCTGTTTTCGCTGCTGGAAAAAGCCGACATCCTCCTGGTGAACTTTAAGCCGGGTGATGCGGAACGGTTCGGTGTGGATGCGGCCACCATGGCCCGGCAGTTTCCGAAGCTCATCTATGCGGCATTGTCGGGCTATGGTGAAAACGACCCGCGCCCGGCATTCGACCTGGCCCTGCAGGCGGAAACGGGATTCATGAGCATGAACGGCACCGAAGCTTCCGGC
>CAMLEF010000289.1 GCA_946478675.1 uncultured Flavobacteriales bacterium
GGGGTTCGTTTGTCCGTTGGGTTACGAATTACGAATCATTACGAATATACGAATAGCGGTACCGCGAACATTTTTCTTCATTCGTATATTCGTAATGATTCGTAATTCGTAACCCTCAATGCATCTTTCAACCGCCTATTTCGCTCCCATCGAATGGTACGCAGCTTTCCTGGCGGATGAGTCTCCTGTCATCGATATTCACGAGCATTACCGCAAGCAAACCTGGCGCAACCGTTGCCGCATTGTTGGACCGAACGGCGTGCAGGATTTGATCGTTCCGGTGCATCTTGACGGCAATCACACGCCGGTGAAAAACGTGCGCATCGATTACAGTGATCGCTGGCAGCAACGGCATTGGGGCGCGATCCGCTCGGCGTATGGACAGTCGCCGTTCTTCGAACATTATTCGCCGTCTTTCGAAGTGTTTTTTCAAACGCAGGAATACACGACGCTCGTGGAACTCAATACGGCGATCCTCGAAACCATCCTGCGATTGCTGCGCGTGAAAAAAAACTGGAACTATTCTGAAGAATTTCTTCCGTATGCAGAGCGAGATCTTCGCCTGATCCTTTCTCCGAAACACGCATCACGCAGCACACAACCGCCTTCCTACGTACAGGTCTTTGCCGAGCGCCACGATTTCCTGCCGAACCTCAGCATTCTTGATCTCCTGTTCTGCGAAGGAAATGCGGCTGCCGGTTATCTCGCCGTATATCCGCGATCGGCGTAAACGGCTTAACTTTTCGTCGTGAAAAAATTCCTTCCGCTTTTTGCCGTCATCGCGCTGGCCGCCTGCCGTAAAGATCCGAAGCCGCAGGTGATGCCGCCAGCCTTCTCGCATTTTTACGGAACGTCCAACGACGAGATCGGGCGACAGGTGAAATCGCTTCCGGACGGTTCGATTGTAGTCGGCGGATATGGTGTCGGCAGCAACGGCGGCAACGATTTTTTCCTGATGAAAACCGACAGCACCGGCAACGAATTGTGGCGGCGCTATTACGGCAGCGGCGGCGATGAGAACATGTGGTCGTTCGACGTTACGCCCGACGGCGGATTTGTCATCGGCGGCAACTCGAACAGTTTCGGCATCGGCGGATACGATTTTTTCATTGTGAAAACGGACGCCGATGGTTTTGTGCAATGGCAAAAAGTGTACGGCGGTCCGCTCAACGAAAACATGACGCACATCCGCGCACTGCCGAATGGTTTTCTCTGCTGCGGCGTGCTGCCGACGACCAACGATGAGAACGCTTTCATCCTGCGCCTCGACGCGTCCGGCGATTCTTTGTGGAGCTTCATGTACGGCGGCAATGGCGGCGACGGCGCGATGAGCAGCTGCGACGGTGGCAGCAACCGTCACGTCATCACCGGCTACACGAACAGCACGGTTTCCGGCGGCACCAACGGATTTCTGCTGTTGCTGAACGACAATGGCGAAGAAATCACGCATTACAATTTCGGAACGCCGGAATACGACGAGCCACACAGCGTCATTCCCGCCATCGACGGCGACGGTTGGGTGATCACCGGTCACCGCGGCAGCGCGATCGATTTGACGACACACAACGTTTTTGTAACCGCGATCGGCAACGACGGCACGCAGCGATGGAACTACAGCTACGGCGGAGATCAGCACGACGGCGGCGAGTGTATTGTTGCTTCCGGAAATTCGTACGGCATCGTCGGGCGCAGCAGCAGTCACGCGGGCTACAGCCAGGACGTTTATTTTACAGAGATCGACCGCAACGGAAATCAATTGCAGCAGCAATGGCTCGGCACAACTGCGGATGATGCGGGGTACGGAATTGACGGCGAGCGTTACGGCTTCGTCATGACCGGCTACGCTTCGGGCGGGCCATTTGGCGGGAAAGATGTTTTCCTTGCGAGAGTGCTGAAGAAGTAATTTCAATACAACTTCTGCGATCCCTTGCGCCTTCGCGTCTTTGCGGTTAGCGCATGGCAATTCCTACCTTTGCCGCATGAAGCAATTCGGTTTCACCGACAAAGCCCTGGCTGCCGAGCTGCAGTCTGTCGCGGTCACCCGGCATCTTTCTGCAGGCGAGACCCTCATGAATCCCGGCGATGCGATCCGCTCGATTCCCGTCGTGCTGAAAGGAACGCTGCGCATCGTGCTGCAGAATGAGAACGGCAACGAACATTTTCTCTATCATATTTTTCCCGGCGAATCCTGTGCGATGTCGCTGGCGTGTTGCGCATCGAATCGTGAGAGCGAGATCAAAGCCGTGGTGGAAGAAGATGCCGAGCTGCTCATGATCCCGGTGAAATACGTCGACGAATGGTCGAAGTATCCCGAGTGGCGCAAATTCATCAGCGATACGCAGTCGCAGCGTTTCACCGAATTGCTCGAGACCATCGGCTCCATTGCTTTCTCGAAGCTCGACGAGCAGCTGTGGACGTACCTGCAAAAACGTGTGCAGGCATCCGCGTCGAAGACGCTTCATCTCACGCACCAGGAGATCGCCACGGAGCTTAATTCTCCGCGGGAAGTGATCACGCGTTTGCTGCACCAGCTGCGTGAACGCGGCCTCGTCCGTCTCGGCAGAAACACGATCGAGATCACCGGGGATAAGTGATAATTATCACGCCGCAGTAGAGCGGGCTGTTCCACCTTTGCCATAACCAACCTCAACGTTATGAAAGCAAACATGGGACTTCTTGATCGGGCGATCCGCCTCATCATCACCTTCGTCATTTTCGGGCTGTATTACGCCAACGTGATCAGCGGCACACTTGCGATCGTATTGATCGTGGTAGCGGGGATTTTTTTTCTCACCAGCCTCATGGGCTTCTGTCCGCTCTACACCATCTTCGGAATTTCCACGCGTAAAAAATCACAGCAGCAATGACACACGACGTATATACCCAGTGGATGGGCAAGATGCAGTTCAATGCATTGGTGAACGGGCATACGGTAGTGATGGATGCGCCGGAGCGATCGGGCGGAGAAGACCAGGGGCCGATCCCGAAACCGTTCGTGCTGACCGCGCTCTCGGGTTGCACCGGGATGGATGTGATCGCGCTGCTGCGGAAAAAGGGAATTGTGCCTGACTCGTTCGACATTAATGTGAGCGGCGAGATCAGCAAGCAGGCGCCGATCCAGTATGTGGCGATGCATATCGTTTACGATTTCAAAGGCGATGCGGAGCATGCGAAAGACGCGGTGGATGCGGTGGAACAATCGCAGGAAAAGTATTGCGGCGTGAGCGCGATGCTGAAGAAAGCGTTGCCGGTGACGTGGGCCATCGTTTACAACGGACAGGAAATTTTCAATAACAGCAAACAGGAAAAAACAGCAGTAGCATAGTTATGTTGAACGGATTAAAAAAGTTGCTCGGTATCGGGCCGAAGGTAGATTTTGTACAGCTCATTCTCGACGGAGCGATCATCGTCGACGTGCGTTCGCGCGGGGAATATGCGGGCGGGCATGTGGAAGGTTCGCTGAATATTCCGCTCGACCAGCTGGAACGACAGATCGATCAATTGAAGAAAAAGAAGAAGCCGGTGATCACCTGTTGCGCTTCCGGCATGCGCAGCGCTTCCGCCAAACGCATTCTCGAATCGCACGGCATCGAAGCTTACAACGGCGGACCGTGGACGCGTATCGACAACCTCGCGTGAACTGGCACGATTTTATGATTTGATTTTACAGAAAGGAGTATTTGTCATGGCTACATTTTCAGAACTGATCAACGGCGACGTACCGGTGCTGGTGGATTTTTCCGCCGAATGGTGCGGCCCGTGCAAAATGATGGGCCCGATCCTCGAAGAGCTGAAAACGCAGGTAGGAGAGAAGGCCGTCATCATTAAAGTCGACGTCGACAAAAGTCCGCAGGCGGCGCAGGCCTACAACATCCGGAGCGTTCCGACACTGTTGATTTTCCGCAAGGGAAAGATCGCCTGGCGCAACAGCGGCGTCATGAGCGCGCAGCAATTACAGAAAGTGCTGGAGACGGAAGTTTAATGTGCTAATCGGTTAATTTGCTAATGTGCTAATGCGCACTTGCTTCGCGCCTTCAAAATTCAACTATTCTTTAGAAGGAATAATTCCCTCTCTAAAGAATAGTTGAATTTTTGAATTTTGAATTTTTTAATGTGCGCCGGCGTTTCGCGGGCATTAGCACATTAACCCATTAGCACATTAGCAAATTATTTTTTCTTCTTTTTCTTCGGAACGTTCCCGATCCTCGGATCGTTTTTCAGGACGAGCTCGCAGGCGCGTGTGACGGACGTTTCAAAATCATCGGCGTCGAGCGGGATCATTTGCCAGCTGGTTTCACCTTTGCCGTCGGAGAGCAGGTAGATCGATTGGAGCGAGGGCAATTCGCGGCGGAGGCTTTCGTGATGTTCTTTCGATGTGGCGATCCAAACACCGTTGGCGTCCGTATGCGTGTCGCGCTCCCGCAAGGCGAAGACGATCTTGTCGCGCACGTAAACGCCGAATGCGCCGAACATGGGATTGACCCGCGGTTGCAGCGGCGTCAGTAATTCCAGCACGAAAGGAAACGGTACTTTTTTCATTACATCAGCGATCGGTAAGTTGCAACAGCCGGTCGAGGAAAGCGGCTTGTGCCGGGTTGATTTTTTTTCGTGCCGCAGCAATCCCGAACCATTCGGCGCGGTCGATCTCCGGAATTTCCAGCTTTTTCCCGGAACGCGGTGGCCATTCGATCCCGATTGTATTGCTGGTGATGGAGGAAGGATCGAGATCTTTTTCAAGCGCAAATGCAAAGACCGTTTTCCCGCTTTTCTGTTTCACGGAACCCAGGTCGATGAAGTTGCCTTGCAGGACAACGCCTGTTTCCTCGTGGAATTCCCGTTTCGCAGCGTCCAGCGCGGTTTCGTTATCCGTAAATTCTCCTTTGGGAATCGACCAGGCTCCTTCATCCTTTTTTGCCCAGAATGGTCCGCCGGGATGCGCCAGCAAAACCTCCGTCGTGTTTTCCTGTACCCGAAATAGCATAATGCCGGCGCTTTTCCTGTTCACCTTTCAAAGGTACGTGATGAAAAATTTTTGCGAAAAATCTCACTTAAATGAGGCAATGCATTGCTGTTTAAGATATTATGCTATATTTGAACAGGCACACATGCAAATATGACCCTATGAAAAAATATACGTTCAGGATTGCCCTGGCGTTGCTGCTCTTCCCCGCCGGTGCTGCTTTTGCACAGAATAACGTAGGTATCGGCACCACAACGCCCAACGCTTCTTCCGTTTTAGAAATGCAATCGACCACGCAGGGCGTACTCGTCCCGCGCATGACGACCGCGCAGCGCCTTGCGATCGCTACGCCGGCCAACGGTCTGCTGGTCTACGATACCAATTTCGATTGCTTCTTCTATTACGTAGCCGCCACTTCCACCTGGCAGAATATGTGCACGTCGACGTCCAGCACCGGGCCTACCGGCGCAACGGGCGCTACCGGTGCTGCAGGTGCGAACGGACCTACCGGCGCCACAGGCCCTACCGGCATTCATTGCTGGGACCTGAACGGCAACAACATTAACGATCCCGCCGAAGACGTCAACAGCGACGGCAACTGGGATGCCCTCGATTGCCAGGGTGCCATCGGTGCTGCCGGCGCAACTGGCGCTACCGGTGCCGTGGGTGCAACCGGCCCGTCCGGCGATCCCGGTGCAACCGGCGCTACAGGTGTTGCCGGCCCGACCGGTCCTTCCGGCGATCCGGGCGCAACCGGAGCAACGGGTTTGACTGGCGCAGCGGGTCCTGCCGGCGCTACCGGAGCAACCGGTCCTTCGGGTGATCCGGGCGCAACCGGTGCAACGGGACAAACAGGTGCTGCTGGTCCGACCGGCGCGACTGGCGTTGCGGGTGCAAACGGCGCAACAGGCGCTACCGGAGCAACAGGACTTACCGGCGCTGCTGGCCCTACCGGCCCGACAGGTGCCAATGGAATTAACGGAACGAACGGCGCTACCGGCGCTACTGGTCCTACAGGTTTAACAGGAGCTGCCGGCGCAACCGGAGCAACGGGACTTCCCGGTCCTGCTGGTCCGACGGGTCCTTCCGGAGCCAATGGAG
>CAMLEF010000290.1 GCA_946478675.1 uncultured Flavobacteriales bacterium
GATCCCGACGACATGCAGATCAGCGATGCGATGCGCGCTTCCGACGGAACGATCTGGGTGGCGGCATTCGGCAGGTTATCGCACGGCGATGCAAACGGCGATCATTTCGAATCGTTCGATCCGGACGAAAAAGATCCGGGTGCGGTTGCCACGCGTCACGCGAATTCACTGGCGGAAGATGCGGAACACAACATCTGGTGCGGCACGTACGGCAAAGGCGTTAGCATTTATCATCCGCAGCAGAAAAAATTCTCGACGTACAACGAAACGAACAGCGCACTGCCGAACAATCTCGTGTGGGACATGCTCCGCAAGAAGAATGGTGAGATCTGGATCGCAACGAACAACGGCGTGGCGTGGACGAATGGAAAAACGGAGCAGCTGTCGGCGATGAAAACCATCGTGTGCGATGGCGATTCGATTGCCACGGGCATTTGCTTCACGATCTTCGAAGACGGAAAAGAACGGACCTGGTTCGGCGGCTCGAATGGAATTTTCTGCCGCGACGTCAACGGAACGTTTCATTGGTACGGGCAGGAAAACGGTTTGGCCGGCAACGACATCAACGGCATTACGGAAGACCGCGACGGCAACCTGTGGATCGCAACGGGAAGCGGGCTTTCCGAGATCACAACAACAGGACTCATCCGCAACTTTGGTCTCGGCAGCGGCTTGCCGACCGTCGATCTCAGCGGCGACATCACGTCGTGCAACGGGCAAATCATCCTCGGGCTCAACAGCCGTTTCATCGCGTTCAACCCGGGGTTGCTGAATGGAAAAGCGACTACGGTTCCCGTTTTCATCACGCGCATTGCAGTCGGTGCGAAAGACCTTCCGCTCGGCAACGATCCTGCGGGAAGAAACGACCTCGTGCTCGACTGGGAAGAGGACATGGTCTCGTTCG
Source organism: uncultured Flavobacteriales bacterium (assembly GCA_946478675.1). The sequence continues at coordinate 905 of CAMLEF010000290.1, forward strand.
ATTTTGTTTCGCCGGGATTCCGTGGCGGTTCGCCGGTGAGCTACGAGTATCGCTTGTCGGGCGCGGATCACAACTGGGTGAGCAGCGGCGTGCGGCATTTCGCATCGTACGGCGGTCTCAGCCCGGGCGCGTATACGTTCGAGGTGCGCGCTTCGGTGAACAACGGAAGCTGGAGCACGCCGGTGAAATTTTCGTTCGTGATCCGTCCGCCGTTCTGGAAAACCTGGTGGTTCATCGTGCTGTGTACGTTGCTTACGTTGCTCACGGTGGTTTTCGTGGTGCGAAGGGAAGCGACACGAAAAATGCGCGTGCAGCTGCTGACGCTGGAAAAACAACAGGCGATCGAACGCGAACGCAACCGCATCTCGCGCGACATGCATGACGATCTTGGGTCGGGCCTGACGAAAATTGCGATCCTCAGCGAAGTCGTCAAGAAAAAGATCGGCCAGCCGGAAGAAGCGCAAAAGCAGATCGACAACATTTCCGATTCGGCGCGCAACCTCGTCGACAACCTGAACGAGATCATCTGGGCGCTGAACCCGGACAATGACAACCTGCGCAACCTGGCCGCTTATATCCGCGAGTACGCCGACAATTATCTCGAGCCGTTCGGCCTGCGCCTCGTCTGTGAAATTTCCGACGAGCTGCCGGCGAAGATCATCTCGGAAGAGAAACGCCGCTTCCTGTTCCTCGTGGTGAAAGAAACACTGCACAACATCGTGAAACATGCGCAGGCTTCCGTCGTCACGCTGCGGCTTGTTACGGATGACAACGGTTTCAGCATTACCGTGGAAGACGACGGGAAAGGATTTGAAATTTCAGAAGCGCGTCCGCTGGGCAACGGGTTGAAGAATATGCAGAAGCGCATGGATGCGATCGGCGCGAAATTCAACATCGTTTCTTCGCCGGGAAAAGGCACAACGGTAACGATCGACGTCCGCTGAGCTATTGCGCTTTGTTGCGGCGATTGATGAACCAGGAAATTCCCAGTGCTACTCCACCGATAATAGCGACAGCAGTAGCGGAATAAACATCCATCTTTCCCATTTTGGCGCCCGCGATCACGAGCTGGCGGTCGAATGCGCCGAGCACTCCGCCGAGAACGGCAAACAGGAGACAGAGATAACCGAAAAGATTGAGGACAGCAGTAAGGCGTTGCATGGAGCGTAAGAGGTTAAAAACGTTCGCAAGCTATACATTTTCTTCTGCCGAACCGCATGAAAATGTGAGCCGGTTTTTGCAGCGCACCGCGTATTTTTGAAGCATGAGTATCCGCGTAGCGATTGTTGAAGACACGAAAGATATCCGGGAAGGATTGGCGTTGCTGGTTGATGCCAGCGAAGGTTTCGAATGTGTTGCCGTTTGTCCCGACGGAGAAAGCGCGCTGGAGCAACTTCCTGCCGCGCGTCCCGACGTGGTGCTGATGGACATCAACATGCCGGGGATTTCCGGTGTGAAGTGCGTGGAGCTGCTGAAGCCGCAATTGCCGGGCACGCAATTCATGATGTGTACGGTGTATGAAGAAGACGAGCACATCTTCAATTCGCTGAAGGCGGGCGCTACGGGTTATATCCTGAAAAAAACGGCGCCGGATAAATTGCTGGAGGCGGTGCGCGAGATTCACAACGGCGGTTCCCCGATGACGGGCGGCATTGCACGGAAAGTGATCGCTTCGTTTAAACCGGCGGCGGCTCCTGCAACGGAAGGCTTGTCTTCGCGCGAGATGGAAATTCTCGAAGCGCTGGCGAAAGGCTATCGTTACAAAGAGATCGCCGACAAGCTTTTCATCAGCATCGATACGGTGCGCTCGCACATCCGCAAGATTTACGAAAAGCTGCAGGTGCATTCAAGAACGGATGCGTTGAATAAGGTGTTTCCGAAGGGGAATCAGGCAGGCTGCGGGTGGGGTTGACTAACCACTTGAGACACTTGAGGGCACTTAAGCGCGCGTACCACGCACCCCGCAACTACGCATCTCTTTTTTCAAAACCACATCTTCATGCGATTGAACCACGAATGGTGTAGCAGGACATTTGTACTGTTCACACTAAACCATTCTACTCATGAAGAAAGTACTTATTGCAGCGACGTTGCTGCTTCCGTTCTTAGGCGTTGCACAGATCAATGTCGGCGGAACGATCAATGATAAGGCGAATGAAAAAACAGGGCAGGCCATCGATGCGGTATGGAATGCGCCGGGAAAAGCGAAGGACAAGAAAAAAGAAAAGGAACAGAGCTCCGGCAATTCTTCTTCGGGAAATACGGCTACCACGACCACTACTCAAACGACGAACATCAAGGCTTACCAGAATTATGATTTCGTTGCAGGAACCGAACTGGTTTTCTTCGACGATTTCATGACGGATATGGACGGCGAATTTCCTGCGCACTGGGACCTCGACAACGGGCAGGGCGTGGTCAACAAGATCGACAACAAGCCGGCGTTCTTTCTTACCGATGGCAATTACGTGCGTGTGCTTCCGCGTGTGACGCCGAATACGTACCTGAATCCCGATGCGTGGACGGTGGAAGCCGACTGGATCCCGCAGGGCGGTGATTACGGGTTGCGTTTCTTTTTCTTTAGCGGTGATCGCGAAGTGATGGACGTGCAGCCGGATGGCGTGAGTTTCACCTGTACTTTCCCGGCGACGAGTGATCCCGATGGTGACGGACAAAAATCATTGGAAGGATCGTACTCCAGCGAACAGGAAGCCAGCTACCCCGACCACTGGCATCACGTGGCGATCGCTTACAAAAACGGGCAGGTAAAAATTTATCTCGACCAGAGCCGCATTCTCGTGGTGCCGAATTGCAACTGCAAGCCTACTTCGATCATGCTCGGCGGTATCGGTCAACAGGATCACCCGATCAAGTTCACGAACGTGCGCATCGCCAACGGCGGCAACCAGAACATGCTGAATGCGCTCAACACGAACGGCAAGATCGTTTCCTACGGCATCACTTTCGACGTGAACAAAGCCGACATCAAGCCGGAAAGCATGGGAACGCTGAACGAGATCGCGAAGATGATGAAAGACAACCCGGCCATCAAGCTGGAGATCGGCGGCCACTGCGACAGTGATGGTGATGACGCGTCCAACCTGAAGCTCTCGCAGGCGCGTGCGGAAGCGGTGCGCAACCAGCTCATCAGCATGGGCATCGACGGCTCGCGGCTGACGGCAAAAGGATACGGCGAAACCAAACCGATCGCGCCGAATACCACCTTCGAAGGCAAAGCGAAAAACCGCCGTGTCGAATTCACGAAGCTCTGATCACACTTAACCAAACATTCCGCTTATGAAATCCACGCTCACCTTTTTTGCTGCGCTTGCGGCTACGGCAGTCACGGCACAGGTTACGCTTACGCAGGCGATGTACCCGCAGACAGGCAATGTCTTCTCGCTCAACATGTCGGATACGACCGGCGTGCTCCCGGGCAGCAGCGGCACGAATGTGAGCTGGAATTTCTCTTCGCTGAATTCGTCAGTCGGTGTGGCCGTCGATTCTTTTTTGACGGTGGCCTCATCGCTCTACGGCAGCAGCTTTCCGCAGTCGAACCTCGCGCTGCACGAAACCGGTCCGTCGATCGATTATTTCACCTACTTCGATGAAACGGCATCCGGACTCGCGCGTGTCGGTCATGCGGATTCGGTGAACGTCATCACGTACAGCAATCCCGGCATGGAGTATTATTTCCCGATGACGTACGGCACAACGGGCAACGATACGTATTCCGCGATTTATTACGACAACAACTTCACGGCTTCGGTACACGTGCATGGCACCACCTCCTGCAATGCCGACGGAACGGGCACATTGCAATTACCGTCGGTGACACTTACGAACGTGCTGCGTGCGCATTTCACGCGTTACGAGCAGGACACGTCGTTCAACAGCAACGGCAATTATGTGTACCAGATCCAAACGGATTACTGGCAGTGGTTCGTGAACGGAACTTATTATCCTGTGCTGAGCATCCAGCAGACGTTTGTCGACATCGGATTTTCCACGAGCTATATCAAGTATGTCGGATGGCGCACTCCCCCGCTCGGCGTGCAGGAAAATGTTCGTCCGCTTGCACTCGATGTTTTTCCGAACCCGGCCACCACAACGCTGCAGGTGAATTGCCCCGCGCAAGGAACGCTTCGCTGTTATGCCACCGATGGAAAATTATTGTCGGAGCAAACTGTAATTGCCGGCAACACATCGATCGACGTTTCCGCTTTACCGGAAGAAATGATCGTGGTGGAATTCCGCAACGGCGAAATGGTGTTGCGCAAATCCATCCAGGTGCAACATTGATCCACACTTAATCCATCGTCAATGAAAATTTTCTCTACACTTTTCGCTGTCACCGCCACAATGACACTTGCCGCACAGGTTCCGAACAACAGTTTCGAAAACTGGACCGCGGGCGAGCCGGACAACTGGCAAACGTCGAACAACAACACCGCGAACATCATCAACGTGACACAGGTGAACAACGCGCACGGCGGTTCGTATGCGCTGCGGATGGACACGTGGTCGTCGCAGAATTTTTGGTTCAGCCCGGTGATTGCCTGCCCGCAAACCGGCACGTACTTTCCTGTTTCCGGTGCGGCGCCTGTGTTTACCGGCTGGTACATTTCCAATTTCGTCGGCGGCGATAAATTGTCGGTAACGGAAGCGATGGAGCAAAACGGGAACGGTGTCGGCGGAGGAACGCTGGACATTACGAACAACACCAGCGTTTACCAGCAGTTTTCGATTCCGTTGATGTACAGTCCGTCGAATGCGGTGCCCGACAGCGCGGCGATCGGGATGGCCATTTACACTTCCAACGACAATGCGATCGGTCTTCACCAGGGCAGCTACGTCATTCTCGACGATCTGCAATTGGTGCCGACGGGCATCAGCGAACCGGCAGCAGGTACCTCGATTGAAAATATTTATCCGAACCCGGCAAACGGCACGAGCTGGATGGAATATTCCATCACGAATCCAGCAGACGTTTCGCTCGGGGTTTTCGACGTGAACGGCAACTGTGTGCAATCGCTGGTGAACCTGCAGCAATCGCCGGGACGTTTTCGCGTGTCGGTGGAAACGGCGGCATTGGCTTCCGGCATTTACATTCTTCGTCTCCAGACCGGGGACGCCTGCGTGACGAAAAAACTGC
>CAMLEF010000291.1 GCA_946478675.1 uncultured Flavobacteriales bacterium
CATTTGATCTTTATCGGGATGCCCATCGGCCCCATGTAGCGCATCTCCGTATTCGGGAACAGCAGCGCCGCGCCCATCAGCAGTCCGAACACCGCGCCCGACGCGCCGATCAGCGGTCCCTGCGGAGGATAAGCGCGAAGAATTTCCAGCGCGCTCAGCTGGATGAACGGAAGATCGTGGTGCACCTGGTGTACGCGCAGGTACGATTCCCATCCCTGGAAGATCAGCGCCGCGCCGATGCCGCAGATCATATAAAAAATGAGAAAGCGTTTCGTGCCGAATGCGTTTTCCAGCAAATGCCCGAACATCCAAAGCCCGAACATATTGTAGCCGATGTGGCCCAGGTCGGCATGCATGAACAGGCTGGTGATGTATTGGTACCAGTGAAAATCGTGCGCAAACGGATGATGCAGTCCAAGCAGCACATCCATCTCCATGCCGCGTGATTCGCCGAACAGCTTCGCCAGGAAAAAAATCCCGTTGATGATGATCAGGTTCAATACCGCAGGCGGCAGCTGGCTGTGGCGGGCGGGACGGTATTGGCGGAAGTAGCTCACGGGGGAGTAAAGTTAAATAGTTGGAGGGTTGGTTGGGTTGGTTAAGTTGGTAGGGTTGGTTGAGTTTGTAGGTGGGTTCGAAATTCCAACTTAACCAACCATCCAACTTAATCAACTACCGCCGGAACCGCTTATCCAGCTCTTCAATGGGAAATTTGATGAATGCGGGTTTTCCGTCGGGGGCGTGCGTGGGCATTTCACAGGCGAAGAGCTCGTCGGCGAGGGCGCGCATTTCCTGCGGGGAAAGCGACTGGCCGGGTTTTACCGCCGCCTGTTTCGCCAGTGAACGGGCCATGTTGTCGCGCGGTTGTAAATGCAGTTCCTGCTCGTTTTGCTTGTACGTTTCGAGCAATCCTTCGAGCAGCTGCGCGCAGTGATTCGCTTCGGTGCCCGCCGGAACCGCATGCACGACGAACGTGTTGCTGCCGAACGGTCGCAGGTCGAAACCGAGCGCGTTGATCTCGTCGAGTAATGGAATGAGCAACGCAGTATCGCCCGGCGCGAATTCGAGCGTTTCGGGAAACAGCAGTTGCTGCGCGGGAGCGTTGTGCTTCTCGAGCGCCTGCAAATATTTTTCATACAACACCCGCTCGTGCGCGCGCTGCTGGTCGATCACGAGGATGCCGGATTTGATCGGCGTGAGAATGTAGCGCTCGTGCAGCTGCCAGATGGAGCCGGAAGTATTCTGCTCGTCGGCATCGTCGAAGTCGCTGTGCAATACCTGTTGTTTCGCTTCTTCCGCGGGCTGCATGTGCGCGGCGAACATCTCCTGCCAGTTGCCGGCGTTGCGCTCTTCACGCGGATTGTACGTCTTTGAAGAATAACGTCCCGGCGCAGTGTCGACGCTGTCCTTGTCGAACGGGTTGAAATGCGGATTCACCGTAATGCCCGGCGCTTCTACCGGCGTGCCGTGCGGCTTGTACGGAATTTCCATGCTCATTTCCTGCTCGAAATCCAGCGTGGGCGTAATGTTGTATTGCCCCAGCGCGCGTTTCACCGCCGAGCGCAGGATCGCGTACACCGAACGCTCGTCTTCGAATTTCACTTCCGTTTTCGTCGGGTGAATGTTCACGTCGATGGAATGCGGATCGACTTCCAGGAAAAGAAAATAGGTGGCGAAGCTGTCGGCCGGCAGGAGTTGCTCGAAAGCGTTTTGTACCGCGTGATGCAGGTAGCCGCTTTTGATAAATCGTTTGTTCAGGAAAAAGAACTGTTCGCCGCGCGTGCGTTTCGCAAATTCCGGTTTGCCCACGAATCCGGTGATCGTCACGATGTCGGTCGATTCTTCCACGGGCACGAGGCGCTGGTTGTACGGGTTGCCGTAAAGCGCGATGATCCGCTGGCGGAGATTTCCTTTCGTGAGATTGAACATCTCGTTGCCGTTATGCGTGAGCGTAAACCCGATGTGCGGATGCGCAAACGCAACACGTTCGAACTCTTCGAGGATATGACGGAACTCCACCGCGTCCGACTTCAGGAAGTTGCGGCGGGCGGGAACGTTGTAAAAAAGATTCTTGATCGAAAACGAAGTGCCCGTCGGCATGGCCACCGGCTCCTGCGAGATGAACGCGCTGCCTTCAATGGAAATGCAGGTGCCCGTTTCGTCGTTGTCGCGTTTCGTTTTCAATTCCACCTGCGCCACTGCCGCGATCGAAGCCAGCGCTTCCCCGCGGAATCCCATCGTGTGCAGGTTGAAGAGATCGTCGGCCGATTTGATCTTCGAAGTCGCATGCCGCTCGAAGGAAAGCCGCGCATCCGTCTCCGACATGCCCAGTCCATCGTCCACCACCTGGATCAGCGTCCGCCCCGCATCCTTCACGATCAGGCGGATCATCGTCGCACCGGCATCCACGGAATTTTCCATCAGCTCTTTAACGGCAGAAGCGGGCCGCTGGACGACTTCTCCTGCAGCAATCTGGTTCGCAACGTTATCGGGAAGAAGACGGATAATATCGGACATAGGGTCGTGGAAAGATATGGCTTTGTTATAGTGGAAATTTCGCTGTAAAGATAGGATTTTGCAGTGGTTGGTTGGGTTGGATGGTTGGTTGAGTTGGTTGGGTTGGTTAGGTTGGATGGGTGTTCCAGGCTTGTTCGAGCGGAGTCGAGAACCTGTTGCATTAGAATGCGAAAGATTCTCGACTACGCTCGAACAACGGGGAAGGCGCTACTGCGGCAAACAAAACATCCTGAGTTTCTTTCGCCGCGTCATTTTCTGAACTAACTCAACCAACCTTACCAACCCAAGCAACCTTTCCCATGGGAACGCCGGATTCGCACGCACTACTTCCATCACATGACAGCACAAATCCCCCATCCGGACAACCAATCCCAACGATTGTTAAAGGCTCATGAAAATGCTTCAATCAACAGCTATCTTGTTGAAAAGTAGAAGAGCGGCCGGCATGCGGCACAGGCATTGCATCTAATTTTAAACCGCTCTCTGTGTTGAGGGATTCTCCAATGAAAAATATCACGCGCAAATCCGCCCTGCTGTTCCTGCCGTTGCTGTTTCTTTTGCCGTTCGGCAGCCGCATCGCGCAGGGAGATGAACCTTCCGTTATACCTTCCGCAAACGTTTCCGCCCCGAAAGCCGATACGCTGCTTCCGCCGTTCACTGCCGACCAGACCAGCAAATGGGTGGATTCCGTCATGAAAAAAATGACGCCTGATGAACGCATCGGGCAGCTGTTCATGGTGGCGGCGTGGTCGAACAAAGATGCGCGTCACACAAATGAGATCGTGAATCTCATCAACAACAACAAGATCGGCGGGCTCATCTTCATGCAGGGCGGGCCGGTGCGGCAGGCGCAGCTCACCAATAAATACCAAAAGCTTTCAAAGGTGCCGCTGCTCATCGCGATGGATGCGGAGTTCGGCTTGTCGATGCGCCTCGACAGCACCGTGCAGTTTCCCCGCGAGATGACGATGGGCGCGATTGAAAACGATTCGCTCATTTATCAAATGGGAGCAGAGATGGCGCGCGAATGCAAACGCCTCGGTGTACAGGTGAGTTTCTCGCCCGTTGCGGATGTGAACAACAATCCCAGGAACCCGGTGATCGGCACGCGTTCGTTCGGCGAGAATAAATTTCTTGTTGCGAAAAAAGCGTTGATGTACATGAAAGGTTTGCAGGACAACGGCGTGCTCGCCTGCGGAAAACACTTTCCCGGTCACGGCGATACCGACAGCGATTCGCACAAGACGCTGCCGGTGATCAGCAAATCCGCGGAGCAGATGGATACGCTGGAATTGTATCCTTTTCGCCAGCTCATCGCAAACGGGCTCGGCAGCATGATGGTCGCGCATTTGTTTATTCCCGCTTACGATACGGCTGCAAATACCGCGACGACACTTTCGAAAAATGTTGTGACAGGATTGCTGAAAGAAAAGCTGCAGTTCAAAGGGCTCGTCTTCACCGACGCGCTCAACATGAAAGGCGTCAGCAAATTCAACGGCCCCGGCGAAGTGGACGTGAAAGCGCTGCTCGCCGGCAACGACATGCTGCTCTTCTCCGGCGACGTACCGAAAGCGATCGCGATGATCAAAGCTTCGATCGCGAAAGGCGAGATCACGCAGGAAGAGATCGACGCACGCTGCCGCAAGATTCTCGCAGTGAAACAATGGTGCGGCCTCGACAAAAAGAAAAAAGTCGCCACGAAAAATCTCTTCAATGATCTCAACACGCCGACCGCAGAATTCATCCGCCGCCAGATCCTCGAGCAGGCGGTGACATTGCTGAAGAACGATCGCAACCTCGTTCCGTTCCTCGCGCTGGATACGATGAAGATCGCGTCCGTCGCTATCGGCAGGAAAGATTCGCTGATGTTCCAGCAACGCATGGGCGTGTATGCGCCGGTCACGAATTTCAGCCTGCTGCGCGACTGCAAAGATTCGTCGCGTGATACCGTGCTGAAAAAGTTGTTGCCGTTCAACACGGTTGTGCTCAGCCTGCACGGCATCTCGCAGAAACCGGCAAACAATTTCGGCGTCGGCGCGCTCGACCTGAAAATGATCGACACGCTCACGAAAATGGGCAAGCGCGTGGTGCTCGACGTATTCGGTCCGCCGTATGCGCTGAACGGATTGACGGGCGCGGAGAAATGCGACGTGGTCATTCTCTCTTATGAAAACCAGCAGTACATTGAAGACATTTCCGCGCAGATCATTTTCGGCGGCATTTCCGCGCAGGGTAAATTGCCGGTGACGACCAACGAATGGAAAGCGGGCAGCGGCCTCACGACACCGGCGCCGATCCGTTTCAAATACACCGTGCCGGAAGAGATCGGTTTCTCGCGCGACGCACTGGCGAAGATCGATTCCATTGTAGCGAAAGGCATGCGCGCGCACGCGTTCCCCGGCTGCCAGGTGTTTGCAGCGAAAGACGGGAAAGTGTTCCTGAGCAAATCGTACGGCTACTTCACGTACGACAACACGCGTCCCGTGCGCAACGACGATCTCTACGACATCGCTTCCGTCACGAAGATCATGGCGACAGTGCCGTCGGTGATGCGCATGATCGATCAGAAAAAGCTGAACCTCGATGAAGAGCTCGGAACGTACCTGCCCGAATTGAAAGGCACGAACAAAGAGCACATCGTGCTGCGTGAAATGCTCGCGCACCAGGCGGGGCTGCAGGCGTGGATCCCGTTCTGGAGCCGCACCGTCGACAAGAACGGCAACCTGCGCAAAGACATTTACCGCCGCGTATGGAGCGATTCGTTCCCGATCTACGTCGCGCCGAACATCTTCATCAGCAAGAATTACAAAGACTCGATCTACAATGCGATCAACGAAAGCCCGGTGAGCGGCGATCACAAATACCTCTACAGCGACCTCGGCTATTATTACCTGAAGAAGATCATCGAGAAGGACGCGCACATGCTGCTGAGCGATTACGTGATGCAGAATTTTTACGCCCCGCTCGGGTTGCCGACGATGGGCTACCAGCCGCGGTTACGATTCCCGAGTAACCGTTGTGCCCCGACGGAGAAGGACATGAAGTTCCGCGGGCAATTGCTGCAGGGCGATGTACACGACCAGGGCGCGGCGATGCTGGGCGGTATCGGCGGGCATGCCGGTGTGTTCAGCAATGCGAACGACGTCGGTGTGATGATGCAGCTGTACCTCAACGGCGGCACCTATGGCGGCAAGCGCTACTTCGATTCGGCGACGGTGAATGAGTTTACGAAAGCGCAGTATCCCAACAACCGCCGCGGCGTGGGCTTCGACAAGCCGGAGCCGAAGACGGGCGTACCGGCGTGCGATAGCATTTCACTGGCGAGCTTCGGTCACCAGGGATTTACGGGCACGCAGGCGTGGGCGGATCCGGAGACGGGGCTGGTGTTTGTTTTCTTGTCGAACCGTGTGTATCCCGATGCTGAGCCGAATAAGCTGGCACAGATGGGGATTCGGGGGGAGATATTGGAGGTGTTGGTGGAGGGGGTGAGGT
>CAMLEF010000292.1 GCA_946478675.1 uncultured Flavobacteriales bacterium
CGACTGCGTCATTCAGGCGGGCGCTCTACTCCTCAGCGCAGTAAAACGTAAACCCCAAAGGTTTTAGAAACCTTTGGGGTTTACGTTTTACTGCGCCTCCGTGGTGCCGCTGCAATCCGGGCTATCAGGATGCGGCTGTAATTTCTGTTTACATCCCGTAATCGCTTTACCGAAGGTTGTGCATTTCATCCAACCGAAAAAAGCTGCGGGTCGAATAATTGAAGAACGGGATTTGTACCCAGGCCGTGATATGAAATGGCTGCAGCCCGAACGGATCATTTCCGAAATAGAAATTACGTCCCACCGTCAACTCCACAGCGCTGAAAACCGACAGCCCGCCATCCAGCGAAACGGCCGGCACGTGTTGTTCGTGATCGTAATAATAGATGTAGCTGACGCGTCCCACGGCAAAGAGATAACGGTAATCGAGGCTCACCTTCGTTCCGAAAAGCGGACGGTTTTTCTCCAGCGAAAACTCCGTGCCCACCGAATAGCCGATGCGCTGCTCCGGGATCCAGTCGATCGCGGAAAATGCACCGAACAGGCTCGCCTGAAATAAGTCCGTGCTCGAATACGCCAGCTGCACGCCGACAAACCCGTCGCTGAAATCATAGAAGAAATCATGCCGGCGGCAGATGCGGCGGATCATGTCATAATCTTTCGATTCGATCGCGCGTGTGATCGGCGCTCCGGGCACCGGCGCACCCAGACTGCCGCCATGCTCCAGCAGCGTAATGATCGTCGTCGACTCATAGGCATAGGCGGCTTCATCCAGCGGCGTCCAGCCTTTGCGGTTGGCGGCATTCACCAACGCCCCGCGCTCGATCAGCGCTGCAATCGCATACTGCGCGCAGTTATCATGCCGACGTGCCAGTACGTGCAGGTAAGTATCACCGTATGCATTCACCGCCGTCGGGACCGGCAGCCGCTTCACGTGACGCACCAGGCTGTCGCAGTCGTTTTCCGGGTAGTTGATGGAGAGGTCGCGGTTTACATCCTGCGCGAAAATCACCAGCGGAAACAACAGCAAAAACAAAATGAAAAGCCGCTTCATGTTTTCAGGACGTAAAAGCGCAACGATTTTATCACTCAGAAATACAGGTAATATTCCTTCGTCAGTTCCTTGTATTCTTCCGTGTAATGCTGCGCGTTCAGGTTGTCTTTTTCGATCACGAGCGTGGAATCGGAAACCTGCGGCTTCGAGGTGAATGCAAATTGCATCAGCCAGCGTTTCTCCGGTTTTTCCGGCGTCGTTTTTACGCGCGTGATGCGGGTGAGGTGTAATCCTTTCGCCAGCGCAATCTCTTTGAACTTTTCGCCTTCCCGTGGCGGCAGGATCACGCAGAATTTCCCGTCTTTCGTCAGCAGCTTCGATGCGCCTTCCACCAGGTCCGTGAACGGCAGCAGCACCGTATGCCGCGCTTTCGTCCGTGATTCTTCCGTGGCCCGCAGCGAATCGATGAAGTAGGGCGGGTTGCTCACGATGAGCTCGTACCGTTCATCCTGCGCGCGCGCGAAATCCTGGAGGGAAATATGCTTCACGTGCACGCGCTCTTTCCACGGGCTCGCTTCCACGTTCTTCTTCGCTTCGTTCACGGAATCTTCATCGATGTCGATTGCGTCGATCACCGCGCCGCATTTCTGCGCCAGCATCAGGGCGATCACGCCGGTTCCCGTTCCGATGTCGAGCACGCGCCGTGCGCCGTACGTTTTTGCCCACGCGCCCAGCAACACCGCATCGGTGCCCACTTTCATGGCGCATTTTTCCTGGTGAATAGTAAACTGCTTAAAGGCAAAACTCTTACTCGACATAAAGGGAGGGCCTTGTCTAAGTTAGAGAAAAAAACAGTCGGCGGTCTGCAGTTGGCAGTTTGCAGTCGGCAATCTGAACTGCTATAAACTGCCGACTGACAACTGCCGACCGTCACTCCTCTTCGTCAGAACGTTTCGGCTCGAGGTAAAGTTCGATGAGTCCTTCGGGAACGATAAGATGCAGTTGTTTTTTAGCACGATCGACTTTTTTAACGGCGCCCTGCGGCAGCGGCAGGAGAATTTCCGTTTTCCCGCGCAGCACGCGCAACACCGGCTGCATCGGGCGGTCGTACACGTCGTCGGCAATTCCTACGGAACCGAACTGCTCGTCGAAAACCTCGAAGCCTTTGATCTCGTGAAAATAGAAACGCTTATCGCCGAGATCGGGCAGCACTTCCAGCGGCAGTACCACGGTTTTTCCGACGAGCTTTTTTGCTTCGTCCGGGTTCGTGACGCCTTCCGCGCGAATGACGAGCTCCGTTCCGCGGATGTCGGCCTGCGTGAGAAACAGCGGAAAATTTTCCGGCTCCTGCTGCAGGAAAACAACGTCGATGCCGCGATAACGCCCGGGTTGGTCCACGTCGAGCTGAATGCCGACTTCTCCTTTCAGGCCGATCACGCGGCGCACATAACCGATGGAATAAAATTGTCTGGCCATAGATTTCAAAAGTACAGGTTATCGGACGGGCATAAAAAAACCGGGATGAAGGTCCCGGTTTTTTATCGTTAAGCGGTAAAGCTTAGCCGTTGTTCTCGGTGTTTTCAGCCGGAGCTTCAGCGTTTGCTTCTTCAGCAGCCGGAGCAGCCGCTTTCGCAGCGATCTTGGCAGCTTTCGCTTCTTTGGCTTTGGATTCAGCGGCGAAACGCTCTTTTGCAGAGGTTTTAGCAGCGTCAGCGAGGCTGGTTTTCTTGCTCTCGACTTTCGACTGTTTTTCGTCCAGCCACTTCGCGAACTTCGCATCCGCCTGTTCCTGCGTGAGGGCGCCTTTCAGCACACCGCGGTACAGGTGGTTACGATACAGAACCCCTTTGTAGGAGAGGATGGCACGGCAGGTGTCGGTGGGTTGAGCACCGTTTTTCAGCCATTCGAAGGCTTTGTCCTGGTCGATGTCAATGGTTGCAGGGTTCGTGTTCGGGTTGTAGGTGCCTATTTTTTCAATAAACTTCCCATCCCGTGGGGCACGACCGTCCGCAACAACGATATGGAAGTAAGCAGATGCTTTCTTGCCATGGCGCTGAAGTCTGATCTTTGTAGGCATTGTGTTTTGTTTTTGGTTTTTATTAGGACGGCAAAGATAGGAAAAAAGGGTAATCTGTGAACGGCTGAACGATATAATGTGCTAATGCGCTAATAGATAGCTGTTTATTGCATCGTGTTCACCGTTACATTTGCCTGTTATGAACGAGTTCAACGTGCCGTTTGGCGTAGCCGGCTTCTTAGTGATTATGCTGTTTGCGCGCCTGGTCAGCATTACGATCCATGAACTTGGCCATGCGTGGGCAGCACGTATCCTGACGAAAAGGCTCATCTCCGTTTACGTGGGTTTTCGCGGCAATGAAAAGCCTACGGTGCAGTTTCGACTGGGAAAAATTCAGTTTCATTACCAGCTGAACCCGCTGAAATGGAACGGCGGTTTATGCCAGTTCGGTCCCGGCGTTTTACCGTTGAAAGCGATTCTCATTATTGTAGCCGGTCCGCTGGTTTCCCTGTTGCTGTCGCTGGGCTGCTTCTGGCTCATCACCACCGCTTCTCTTCACTGGAACCTTGCTTTGTTTTTGCTCGGCGTTTCTGCGGGGATCGATTTCGTATTTACGGCATTCCCGGCGGAAATCGGAAAAGAAGCTGCTACCGGCAAAAGGCGGCCCAACGATGCGAAGGTCATTGTTCAGCAATTGCGGCAATGGCGATTGATCCGCAAATATGCCCCTGTCGGATTATTGTGGGAAAACGAAAGCTACACGACCGTAGCCGGGCGGCTGGAGGAACTGCTTGAAAAGAATCCCGGCGACGAAAAGCTGATTGCGTTGATGACGGACTATTACATCCTGGATAAGAATTATACAGAAGTCGTTCGTGTTTATGAGACATACGGTAAAAATCATGTTTGGGAAATTAACCGGCAGATCAACCTCGGTGTGGCGCAGATCAATCTCGGGAAAGCGGCAGACGCCATCGAAACCTACAGCGAAGTTTTGCAGCGTGAGCCGGCCAACGATTATGCGCTGAACAACCGGGCGTATGCGTTTATTGTTGCAGGAAAATATGAAGAGGCGCTGAACGACCTGGATCGCATGCGTAAAACGGGACAGATATGGCATTATGGAATAAGTAATCGTGCGTTTGCGCGGATCCGTTTGGGTCGGCTCGAGGAAGGTTTGAAAGATGTGCGGGATGCGCTGCGGCTGGATGAAAAAAATGCACACGCTTACTACACGCTGGGCCTTTATCACCTGCGTACCGGAAATGCGGACAAAGCACTAGTGCAGTTTGATAAAGCTTTGTCCCTGGAGAAGGTCATCATCGGATTAGAAGCGGACAGGGCGGAAGCCATGCGTTTGTGTGAACTGGAAAACAACAGGGAAGATTTAACTTCGTAATATGAAAATCGCACTCCTCGGTTACGGCAAAATGGGAAAGATCATCGAAAAGATCGCCCTCGGTCGCGGACATTCCATCGTCCTGAAAGTGAATAAAGCGAATGCCGAAACATTTGCCGACGCGGAATTGCAGCAGGCCGATGTCGCCATCGAATTCAGCACGCCGGCGACGGCAGTGAACAATATGCTGCGCTGCTTCAAAGCGGGAGTGCCGGTTGTTGTGGGAACCACCGCCTGGCAGGATCGCATGGAATTCGTGGCGCACGAGTGCAAAGCGAATATCGCAACGCTGTTTCATGCTTCGAACTTCAGCCTCGGCGTGAATCTTTTCTTCCGGCTGAACCAAACGCTGGCGAAGCTCATGGCTCCGTACGGCGAATACGACGCGTCGATGGAAGAGATCCATCACGTGCACAAGCTGGATTCTCCCAGCGGCACCGCCATTACCCTGGCAAACGGCGTGCTTTCCAACCTCGGCCGCAAGACGCATTTTAAAGATTATCCCAACGGCGCGCCCACAGAAGTTCCGCCTTCCGAGCTGCCGATCGTTTCCCGCCGCATCGGCGAAGTGCCGGGCACGCATTCCATCACGTACACGTCTTCCGTCGACCGCATCACGATCACGCACGAAGCGTTCAACCGCGAAGGATTTGCATTGGGCGCCGTCGTTGCTGCGGAATGGCTGCCGGGCCGCAAAGGCATTTTCGGAATGGACGATTTGCTGGGCTGATCAAATGCGGAATCCCGCGATCAGCACGTCGTCGATCTGTTCGAGATTTCCTTTCCAGGCATCGAATGTTTCTTCGAGCTGACGCTGTTGCTGCCGCATCGGAAGCGCGTGCATTTCCAGCAATTTGCCCGCGAGCTGGCGGTATTTGAATTTCTTTCCTTTCGGTCCGCCGAACTGGTCCGCGAAACCGTCGGTGAACATGTAGAGCGTGTCGCCGGGCTGCAGCCGGATGCGATGCAAAGTGAACGGTTCCTGCGCGCCTTCGTGGCGTCCCACCGGCATTTTATCCGGCGCAAATTCCTGCAGCTTTCCATCGCGCACCAGCCAGAGCGGATTATTTGCTGATGCGAATTCCAGTGTTTTCGAAGCGCGGTCGTAGCTGCACACTACCGCATCCATGCCGTCTTTCACGTTTGCATCTGCTTCGGCGCCGCTTTCCGTCAGCGCGCGGATGATGCGCTCGCGCACGTAATTCAGCATGAGATCGGGGCGCGTGATGTTGCGTTCGCCCGCGGCTTCATTCAGGAAAGAAATATTCAGCAGCGACATGAACGCGCCGGGAACGCCGTGGCCCGTGCAGTCGCAAACGGCGAAGAGAAATTTATCGCCGGCATCTGTCGCCCAATAGAAATCGCCACTGACGATATCTTTCGGACGATAGAGCAGGAACCAGTCGGCGAACGCTTTTTCGAAATCGTTTTCGTGGGCGAGCAGGGCGCGCTGGATGCGACGGGCGTAGCTGATGCTGTCGGTGATGTCTTTGTTCTTCTCTTCGATGAGCGCTTTCTGCCGCGAGATCTCTTCGTTGGCGGACGCAAGATCGATGTTGCGCAGGCGGTAAATTTCTTTTTCGCTGCGGAT
>CAMLEF010000293.1 GCA_946478675.1 uncultured Flavobacteriales bacterium
CTGCGCCAGGTCATCGACGGAAATCGGCATGCATCGGCTTCTTTGCTGAGGCCGGGAGCACCCGGTACGCCTTTCACCGCCTGGACGCCGGTGATCGAACCGTCTTTTTCAACGGTGAAGTTCACGTATACCGTTCCCTGCTTGCCGTTCTCTTTTTCGATCACGGGATATTTGATGTTGTTCTGCAGGTAAGCGAAGAAAGCGGCTTCACCACCGGGGAACGTCGGCATTTCTTCGGCATAGGAGAAGACGGTGTTGTCTTCTTTCTGCTCGACGTCCTGCTGAACGGTCGCCTGGATCTGGTCCGGCGGAACATCGTCGGCGCCATCGGCGTTTTTGTCACCGATCTGGTCATCCTGGAGTTTTTCCTGGTTGGCCGGCGGCGGCGTTTCTTCCCTGGTGACTTCCGGCTCGACGAACGCTACCATTTTAACTTGCGGCGGCGGCGGCGGCGGAGGGGGCGGCGGCGGCGGTGCAGTTTTGTCCACCGGCGGCGGATCTTTCAGCACGACTTCCGTCGAAACGATTTTCTTCTCTTTTTTCACTTCCTCGGGTCTGTTTACGAAAACAAACAGGAAGACGAAGAACAAGAGCAGCAACGTGGACAGGCCGCCTGCGACGAGGACGAATCTGCCGTAGTTCCTGCGGAGGTCGAATGCCCCGTAGGCCTTGTTCCGGTTTTCAAAAAGGAGATCTAAACGTTCGTTGTTGATCTCATTGCTCCAGTTAGCCATGATTGCTTTGTTTAGGAGTGTTCATTAATGCCCCCCGGGTGCAGGCGCTGCATCGGGCGGAGGCAAATCTTTGTACTTGCGGCCGGTCTTCGCAGACAGCGACTGCAGTTCCACGGGACTGATCTTCACCAGCGCGTATTTCGTGGCGTCGGCGATGCGCAGCTCGTCCATCACGTTGATGACGTCGCCGTAATGAGCGTCGGCGCCCCACTTGATGATGAAGAACGGAGCCTGGTCGTCGTTACGGATGTTCGCGCTGCAGTAGCGGTACGTCGTGTCCGACATTTCGCCGCGGGACGCATCGATCTTCAGGCGAACCATCGCGCTGTCGAAATCGTGGATTTTGCGTTTTGCCGCGGTCGAATCGTCCAGCCCGTTCGGCTGTGCTTTTCGCTTGAGGATTTCCTGCAGCGCAGCAACGTCGTTTCCATCGAGGTGGCCCGTCTTGTAGATCTTGCGCAGCTCTTTCATGTCGGCGCTGACCTTCGAGTTTTTCTCGCTGACAAACGCACGGAAGCTGTTCTTGTCTTTCGGATCGAGCTTCAGTTCCTGGAGCGCGGGCGGCGGATTGTCGTCGAGCTTTCCTTCGTACAGGTAAATGACGCCGTCTTTGTTGCCGTCGATCAGCACGGTATTCGCCAGCTTGAAGTTGATCTTGTTGTGGATCGAAGTGTCCTGACGATCCTTCGGCACGGCCAGTTCCATGGTCTTGGCCTTGTTCAGGTTCGAGGTAAGGACGAAGAAGGTGAGCAGGAGGAACGCAAGGTCCACCATCGGGGTCATGTCGACGCGGGGATTGCCGCCTTTTTTACGGCCTTTCTTCCCGTGTTTACCACCACCGCCACCATCGCCTGTATTTACTTCTGCCATTGTTCTGTTTTGGTTTGACTACGATGCAGGCACCGTCGTCTCGGGTTCTACTTGCTTGGTTGCGCCATGAGCTGCTTTTCCGCCTCGCTCATCTTCACGACAGCGTATTTGCTGTTGTAAGAAAGGTTGAGGTTGTCAAGCACGCGGACCACCGTCTCATACGAAGCGTCGTCATTCCATTTGACAACGACAAAAGGCATTGTCTTCGATTCGGCGAGCTCCAGGTGGCGTTTTTTCCAGTTCGCGTCATTCAGCAGACCGAGATTGTGCTGTCTGTCGATAACGGCGCACTGGGCAAAAACCTGCGCATTTTCATTTTTAAGAACGTCGAACAGCCCGTTTTTCTCCAGTGCTGCAACATTAAGATGCAGGCCGGATTCGAATTCACCACGGTACCACGAAATATTTTTCGGATTCTTCCCGATCAGCAGGGTGATGCCGTTGACTTTCATCGGCTCGGGCCCTTTTTTCGGGAAGGTGGTAGCAATGGCGTTTTCGCGGGATAATTCGGCGGTAAGGACGAAGAACGTCAGCAGCAGGAACGCCAGATCCACGAGCGGGGTCATGTCGACGCGCACGGGGATCAGCGGTTTCCGGTTGCGCCGGCGGCCGCGGGTGTTGAATCCTGGTGATGACTGAACTTCTGCCATGTGTCGTTAATGTCTAGCTCCTGCCGGAGGGGCGTCGTTCGGGTTCGCTTCCAGGTCGGTGATCAGGTTGAACTGGTACACGTCCTGTTTCTTGAACACCGCGATAACGTCGTCGATCTTCTTGTAGCCGGTTTTTCCGTCGGCTTTCAAAGCGATACGCAGGTCATCGATGTTCTTGTCCTTGTTCTCCGGCTTGTGCTGCCAGACATAGAACTGCGAACGGGCGAAGTTGATCCAGTAAGCGAGCTCGTTTTTCGTTTCAACGGTATCCATCGGGATGCCTTGCGTACGGTCATCCATCTTCTTGCGTTCGTCCGCAGAAGCGTTGATGTATTTAGGCAGCGAATCGATGGGAACGCCGAACGATTGCATAGCTCCGAACTTGGTGATCTCCTCTTCCGAGAATTTCACTTTCGGGAACTTGTTCATCATCGCACGGAGCATCTCAACGCGCACTTCTTTTCCTTCGAGATTGAAGAACACGCGGCCGGCCGTATCGATGGTGATCAGCATGGAGTTCTTCGGAAGGACGAGTTCGGAGATGGAGCTCGGCGTATCGACAATGACCGGTTCAGGAGCGCGCATCGTCGCTGTGAGCATGAAGAACGTCACGAGGAGGAACGCAAGGTCCACCATCGGCGTCATGTCCAGCGAAGGGCTTCCTTTGGCTAATTTAATCTTAGGCATTGGTCAGAGTTGTGAGTAACCTATTACGGCAGCGGCAGCAGGGAAAACCCTCGCAGCACGCATCCCGCAACATGTACCTCGATTAGTGTTTCTTCGCAGAGAAGGTCTGCAGGATAGAGAAGTTCGCCTCGTCGATGCCGTAGGTGATACGGTCGATCTGGGTGGAGAACAGGTTGAAGAACACGATAGCGAGGCAGGAGCCGGTGATACCGATGAAGGTGTTCACAAGCGCCTCGGAGATACCGGTTGCCAGCGCGTTGGAGTCCGGTGCGCCGGAGTTCGCGAGAGCGGCGAAGGAACGGATCATCCCCATAACGGTTCCGATCAGACCGATAAGGGTCGCGATGGAAGCGCAGGTGGAGAGGATAACGAGGTTTTTGGAAAGCATCGGCAGCTCGAGGGAAGTCGCTTCTTCCAGGTCTTTCTGGATCGCGGCAAGCTTCTGCTCTTTGTCAAGCTCGCTGTCGTTAGAGACGATGCGGTATTTTTCAAGACCGGCGCGGACAACGTTGCCGATCGAACCTTTCTGGCGGTCGCAGGCAGCCATTGCTTCGTCGAAACGGTCGTTCTCGATGAGCTCACGGATGTTGCGGACGAAGTTGGAGATGTTGCCCGTACCGCGGGCGCGCATGATGGTGATGAGGCGCTCGATGGCGAAGGTGATCACCAGCAGTACGATGGTAATGAGCAGCGGAACGATCACGCCGCCTTTGTAGACAGTGCCGAAAATGTCGATAGGATGGCCTTTCTCATTGTTTCCGCCTTCGAAGTGAGATCCATCACCAAGGAACTTTTTGTAAATGATGATGGCGATGAGAAGCTCAACGATCATCACAGCAACCGTGAAGTAGGCTTGCAGGTTGGAGGACTTTTTAGCACTCATAGGAATTGTTGTTGTTTAGTTGTTGGTATTGGTTAGACGTTTTTAGGCCCGGGACGCAATGTTACCGAAATGAATCCCCTACAGGAAGGGAGAAGGGTTAAATTTCAGTAAAGTCCGCCCGCACAAAGGGTTCAAACATACGAAAAACCCTCTTTAATCTGAAACCGTTTGCCGGACGGGCCCACGCTGTTTTTTTTACATTCTACTAACGCGAAGAAAAGCAAAAATTGCCCTCCTGAGTCGCACTTTTGGTAAATGGGCAAAATCATAGGGTAAATGGTCGTTGCGACGCGTTTATTTCCTCGTAAAACGGCAGGTTCCCCAATGAGCTGCATCATGTACGGAGAGCAGGTAAACGCCCGGCTGCAGCAAACCGGTGCTCAGCGTTGCCGTATTTCCTGCGACCGTGCTCCGCTGCAATTCGCGCCCGGAAAGATCGCAGATCACCAGTGAAACGTCGCCGGAAAATGCGGAGAGGTCCACCGTGATCGTTTCCTGCGCAGGCGATGGATAAGCCGACAACGTGACCTGCGGAGAAGCCGGCTCACGCATTCCCGTCAGTATTACGCAGGCGAGCTGCAAATGCGATCCGCGCAGAAACGGGGACGTCGCCGCACAGCCGCTGTCGGTGGCGAAGGCATTGTACGCATACGCCATCGCGGTGTACGCATACGTTTGGCCCGTCACCAGCGGCTGACCGGTGAAAGCGTCCGTGGTGAAAATGTAATGGTACTGCGTGCCGCTGTTCGCGCCGTACACCACCGTATCGGCAGCGCAATTGTCAGCGAAGCGGTGCACGATCAGCGTGTCTGCGCCGTTCACCCGGTCGCACTGCGCCACGAGACGTGCGTAGCTGGTGTCACGAAGCGAATCGGCGTTGGGTATTGCGCAGTCCCGCAGCTGGTAAACGAGATAACCTTCGAAGGTCCACGTGGAGTCGCTGCCGGAAATGGCCGGGTCCCAGACGTCGAACATCTCGTTGTAATTGTCGGAAGTCTGCGGATTGTAGAGGTCCAGCCAAACCGAGCTGCCGACGACGGAGTCGTGTATCCACGGCGAATCGGGCAGGATCTGGAATTGTGCGGAAAGATCGGCGCGGAATAATCCTGCGCAGGCAAGAACAAGGAACAGCTTTTTCATTTTTCCCGGAATCAGAGGTTTCCAGGGGATGTTGTTTGATCAAACAAACGCAAAGATTCCTGCGGATCCTTCTGCATTTCCACATCCGGCGAAAATGAAACAGCAAATGGTCGTAAATGATCCGGCTACTTCTGCGCAGAACGATCGCGGTTCTTTTTTCCGCGGATCCACGTGCGCGCAACGGGAATCGTCGTGAGCACGATAAAGCCGATGACGATGTAGCCGATGTTGTCTTCGACCCATTTTATTCTCCCGAGAAAATAACCGCAGGTGCCCATCACGCCGATCCACGCGGTGCCGCCGATCACGTTGTAGAGCATGAACCGGCGGAACGGCATTTCGGTGACGCCGGCAAGAATGGGCGCGAACGTTCGGATGATCGGGAGAAAGCGGCCGAGGACCATGGCGCGCGCTCCGTGCTTGCCGTAAAATTCGCGCGTCGTTTCGAGATAACGTTTTTTGAAGATCAGCGAATCTTCCCTGCGGAACAGCGCCGGCCCGACCTTCCTGCCGAACCAGTATCCCGCGATATTGCCCAGCACCGCCGACGAGGTCATCAGCGTCAGCAGCACGACGATGTTCACGCCGAGCAGTTCCGGTCGCGTGGAGCAGAACATTCCCGAGATGAAGATCAGCGAATCGCCCGGCAGGAAAAATCCGACGAGCAGGCCGGTTTCCGCAAACACCACGAACAGCAGCAGCGCCAGTCCGCCGTACTCCATGATGGAAGCCGGATCGGTCAGGTGTTTCAGAAAATCCCAGATGCCCATGTTAATTTGCTAATGTGCTAATGCGTCAATGTGCTAATGCGCTAATAGGCGTGAAATGATATTGCGCAGTCGCCAGTTTGTTCGAGCGGAGTCGGGAACCTTTCGCATTCTAATGCAACAAGTTCTCGACTCCGCTCGAACAAGCTTAAAAAACTACAAGTTTTTCACCAAAGAGAATTTTGAACATGCCGATCTGCACTTGCTTCGCGCATTCAAAGATTCAACATTCGGTTGTTCTT
>CAMLEF010000294.1 GCA_946478675.1 uncultured Flavobacteriales bacterium
AGCACATCGGTTACATGCCGGGAAAATTTTCGCTGTACCAGGACCTGAGCATCGAAGAGAACCTGCGCTTCTTCGCCACCGTTTTCAACACGACCGTCGAAGCAAATTACGAAATGATCCGCGACATCTACGTGCAGATCGAGCCGTTCAAAAAACGACGCGCGGGGCAGCTGAGCGGCGGCATGAAACAGAAGCTCGCGTTGTGCTGCGCGCTGATCCATCGCCCGACGGTTTTGTTTCTCGACGAGCCGACGACGGGCGTGGATGCGGTTTCGCGGAAAGAATTCTGGGACATGCTGCAAACGCTGAAAGCGCAAGGCATCACGATCCTCGTTTCGACGCCGTACATGGACGAAGCCGCTTTGTGTGAACGCATCGCTTTGATCCAGCACGGCAAAATTCTTTCCGTCGATACGAACGCCGGGATCATTTCCCGCTTTGGAAAACGGTTGTTCGCCGTTCGTGCGCAAAACACGCACCAGCTGCTGCAGGATCTGCGTGCCTTGCCGGAAACGCATTCGTGCTACCCGTTCGGCGATTCCGTGCATTGGGCAACAACTTCCGAAACGCCAAATGAAAAATCGCTGACGGATTATCTCGTTTCGAAATCGAACGGTGCGGTGCAGGTGGAAAACATCCAGCCCGGCATCGAAGATTGTTTCATGGACCTGATGCGGAAATAACATGGAAAAAGCGATCCGGGTTGAACGGCTCACGAAACGCTTCGGCGATTTCACCGCGGTGGATGCGATCTCCTTCGAAGTCGCCGCGGGAGAGATCTTCGGATTTCTCGGGGCGAACGGCGCAGGGAAAACGACCGCGATGCGCATGCTCTGCGGACTGCTCTCTTCCACTTCGGGAACAGCGACGGTGGCCGGTTACGAGATCAACGAGCAGCCCGACGAGATCAAAAAGCGCATCGGCTACATGAGCCAGAAATTTTCGCTGTACGAAGATCTCACGATCGCAGAAAACATCCGGCTCTTCGGCGGCATATACGGCCTCAACAAAAAAACGATCCGCGAACGAACGGATGCAATCGTCGCGAAACACGCGTTGCAGGAGGTGCGCGACAAGCTGGTGAAAGACCTGCCGCTGGGATGGAAACAGAAACTGTCGTTTTCCCTCTCGCTCGTGCATGAGCCGAAGATCGTTTTCCTCGATGAGCCGACCGGCGGCGTCGACCCGATCACGCGGCGGCAATTCTGGGAGCTGATCTACGAAGCGGCAGGAGCAGGCACAACGATCTTCGTAACGACGCACTACATGGACGAAGCGGAATACTGCAACCGCGTCTCGATCATGGTCGACGGAAGGATCGAAGCGCTCGACACGCCGGCCAACCTGCGCAAACAATACAACGTCGGGACGATGGATGAAGTTTTCCGTTTTCTCGCGAGAGGAACATCGACGAAATGAATGAAATGAATTGATCAGATGAAGGGTCGATCACTGATCGACCCCGACTTACAGTCGGTAAAAAATGAAGCAATTCCTTGCCTTCGTCCGGAAAGAGTTCCTGCACATTCTGCGGGACAAGCGAACGCTGCTCATCCTGTTCGGGATGCCGGCGATGCAGGTGATCCTGTTCGGTTACGTGCTGTCGAATGACATCCGCAACGTGCCGGTGGCGATCCTCGATCACGCGAAAGATGCTTCGAGCGTGCAGCTCATCAACCGCATCTCTTCTTCCGGCTATTTTCTCGCGGAGAAAAATCTCGCGAACGAAAACCAGGTGCACGAAGCGTTCCGCACCGGCAAGATCAAAATGGCGTTCATCATTCCCGCCGGTTTCAGCGACGATTTGTATCATGCCGGTCACGCGCAGGTGCAAATCGTAGCCGACGCGACAGACATCAACACTGCTTCCACGCTCACGAGCTACGCACAGGCTATCCTGCGATCATACGAGCAGGAGATCAACGTGCAGGGCGTTCCCGACATGCAGATCGTCACGCAGATTCGCATGGTCTTCAACCCCGAATTGAAATCGGTGTACATGTTCATCCCGGGCGTGATCGCGATCGTGATGATTTTGATCTCGGCGATGCTTACGTCGATCACTATCGCGCGCGAAAAAGAAACGGGCACGATGGAAATTCTGATGATCTCGCCGCTGAAGCCGCTGCAGATCATCATCGGGAAAGTGATCCCGTACCTCGTGCTTTCCTGCATCAACTGCACGATGATCATCGCGATGGGCTTTTTCATTTTCGACATGCCAATGAACGGAAGCTACCTGCTGCTCGCGCTGGAATGCGGGCTGTACATTTTCCTGGCGTTGTCGCTCGGCATTTTGATCTCTTCGGTGGCGAATACGCAGCAAACGGCGATGTTCGCTTCGCTGCTCGGGCTGATGATGCCGACGATGCTGCTGTCGGGATTCGTGTTCCCGGTGGAGAGCATGCCGCCTCCGCTGCAGGTGATCTCGAATGCGATGCCCGCGAAATATTTCATCGTCGTGCTGAAAGGCGTCATGATCAAAGGCGAAGGCCTCGACATGCTGTGGAAGCCGACGCTGGTGATGCTCGGCATTACGCTTTTCTTTTTGTTCATCAGCTTACGCAGGATACGCACACGGCTCAGCGCATGAAAACGATCCTCCATCTCATCCGCAAGGAAGTGCTCCAGCTCCGCCGCAACCGGCAGATGCTGCCGATGGTCACGATCATGCCCGTGCTGCAGGTGATCCTGCTTTCGTTCGCCGCGAACTACGAGATCCGTCACTTGAGGCTGGCGGTGGTCGATGCGGACCACACGTCCACTTCGCGGCAGCTCGCAGAAACGTTCACTGCTTCCGGTTTCTTCGAGCTGAGCGGTACTGCGCCTTCTTCGGAAAAAGCGTTCCGCCTGTTGCAGGAAGACGAAGCCGACATCGTGCTGGAGATCCCGCAGCATTTCGACCGCGACCTCACGCGCGAGCATTACGCGACGGTAATGGTGGAGCTGAACGCCGTCAACAGCCAGAAGGCGGGCGTGAGCGGGGCGTACGCGCAAAGCATCATCGCCGGCTTCAACGATCGCATCCGCCTCGACCTGCGCGGCACAACCGGCGGAAACGCGTACCGCATCGAACCGGCGGTTTCGAACTGGTACAACCCGCTGCTGAATTACAAAACGCTGATGGTGCCCGGTGTTCTCGGCCTCATGGTGTCGATCCTCATCATGATCGTTTCGGCAATGAACATTGTGCGTGAAAAAGAGATCGGGACCATCGAACAGCTGAACGTAACGCCGGTAAAAAAATACCAGTTCATCCTCGGCAAGCTGCTTCCGTTCTGGGTGGTGGGACACGTCATTTTCTGGGTCGGCATTCTCGCGGGCATCGTCATTTTTCACGTGCCGTTCGAAGGAAGCCCGCTGGTGCTGGAATTGTTTCTCGCTGTTTACCTGCCGGTAGTGCTGGGCCTCGGGCTGTTCATCTCCACGCTGGTAGACACGCAGCAGCAGGCGATGTTCGTCGCGTATTTTTTCATTCTCATTTTCGTGCTGATGAGCGGTTTCATGACGCCGATCGAGAACATGCCCGACTGGGCGCAAAAAGCCAACGTGATCAATCCCGTGCGTTACCTGGTAGAGGTGAATCGTCTCGTCCTGCTGAAAGGTGCGTCCCTGCACGAGATCGGCCCGTACTGCCTGCGGATGGTCGGTTACGGAATTGTGATCAATGCGTTAGCGGTGTGGCGGTACAGGAAAACAGTGTAGGGGTTACGAATTACGAATCCGTACGAATGCCGCGAATTAAGGGGTTACGAATTACGAATATCCGGATCGTGCCTGCCGGCTTTTGTATTCATTCGTAATTCGCGGTATTCGTACAAATTCGTTATTCGTAACCTTTTCTACCTTTGCGGCGAACCATAAACACAAACGCCTTAAACCAACTACACATGATCAATCGTATTTCCGCCGTTGCCGCCGCTGCAGGAATGTTCTGCCTGGTGCTTTCTTCGTGCAAGCCCGCTACGCAAACCGTCAACATCAAGGGTGATTACAGCATGGAGATCCCCAAGCACATGACGTCTACCACGGAGCTCAACGACGACGCTTCCCTGCAGTACCAGGATCCCGCAAAAGAGCTGTATGTAATCGTTATCGATGAGTCGAAAGAAGAATTCATCAACACGTTCAAAGACCTCGGCGAATACGATTCTACCAAAACAGCTGAGCGCAACTACCGCGAGGTACAGCTCAAATCGATGACCGACAATCTCGACCTGAAGACGCAGCCGGAAATCAAGAAGCAGAACATCAACGGCCTCGACGCAGAGGTGGCTGATTTCCGCGCTATGGCAGAAGGCATCGACCAGGAGATCTACTACAAGTTCGCTTTCGTTGAAGGCAAAACGAACATGTACATGGTCATGACCTGGACGCTTTCTGCTTCGAAAGACAAGTACGGCCCGGAAATGGATGCGATGCTGAACTCGTTCAAACTGCAGAAGTAATTTTCGCTGACCTCATCCAAAGCCCGGTCCGCAACGACCGGGCTTTTTTAAATCCACGCCATGAAAATACGCTCCACCTTCCGCACGCTTTTGCTCACGCTGCTGGGTGCCCCGGCGTTTGACTTAATCAGCGGCGAC
This sequence comes from uncultured Flavobacteriales bacterium, assembly GCA_946478675.1. Next base: position 4,587 of record CAMLEF010000294.1, read on the forward strand.
AATGGAAAAACACGCACGGTGAAAGCCGTCGATTACATGATGGACATTCCGCAGCACATGAAGTCGACGCGCGAGCTGAACGACGAAGCGTCGCTGCAGTACCAGGACCCGGCGGCAGAGCTGTATATCATCGTGATCGACGAATCGAAATCGGAGTTTATAAAAACCTTCAAAGAGATCGGCGACTACAACGATTCGTTTTCCGTGGTTTCGAATTACAGCCGCGTGCAGCTGAACAGCATGATCGAAAAGCTTCGCGTGACGGAAGGTCCTTTCATCGAGAAAGGCCGCGTGATCCACGGCATGGATGCGGAGGTCGACGATTTCAAAGCGTATGCGGAAGGCATCGACGAATCGATCTATTACAAATTCGCTTTCATCGAAGGCGACAAAAACATGTACATGGTGATGACCTGGACGCTGGCCAGCCGGAAGAAAACGCATTTGCCGGAGATGAACGGAATGATCTATTCGTTCCGGCAGCAGGAATGATTTCAAGCGCCTTTCCCGATCAACGCCCGTTTCTCATCGACGGGCGTTTTTCATTGTTTAAAACTTCGGTTGGCCGTGGATAAACATTTGCTGCGGGCGTTGGTCAGCCGTCTTTCCTCCTTAATTTTAGCCCCGTTCAACAGACCAACTTTATTATGCAAGAGGCGACACTCGCTGCTACAGACTCAACCGTAGAAACAATGACTTTTCAGAACATTCTCGCTACGCTCGAAAACGGCGTTTTCACCATCACGATCAATCGTCCCGACAAACTGAACGCGCTCAACCAGGCGACGCTGCAGGGGCTCCAGGATGCGCTCCGTCATGCCGTGGCGGAACCGGCGGTGCGTGGCATCATCATCACCGGCGCAGGCCCGAAAGCATTCGTTGCCGGCGCTGATATTTCCGAATTCTCCAACCTCGACGAAAAAAGCGGGCAGGCATTTGCCGCTGCCGGACAAGCGATCTTCCGTGAGATCGAGCTTTGCCCGAAGCCGGTGATCGCTGCCGTTAATGGTTTTGCATTGGGCGGCGGTTGCGAGCTCGCGATGGCCTGCCACATGCGCATCGCTTCTGAAAAAGCGAAATTCGGTCAGCCGGAAGTGAACCTCGGCCTGATCCCGGGATACGGCGGCACGCAGCGCCTCACGCAGCACATCGGCCGCGGCCGCGCTACCGAGCTGCTCATGACCGGCGACATCATCGACGCTGCCGATGCTTACCGCGTAGGCCTCTGCAATTACCTCGTTGCTCCCGAAGCGCTCATCCCGAAATGCACGGAGATCCTCCAGCGCATCGCGAGCAAAGCGCCTTTCGCCGTTTCCGAGATCGTGAAATGCGTGGACGCACACTACACCGACGGCATCGACGGCTTCAAATACGAA
>CAMLEF010000295.1 GCA_946478675.1 uncultured Flavobacteriales bacterium
CGCGTTTGTTGAAGAGGACGCGGGAGACTTTCTTCTGCACGATGCGCAGCGCGAGGCCTTCCGCGATGGCCGATTTACCGACACCGGGCTCGCCGATGAGGATCGGGTTGTTCTTTTTGCGGCGGGAAAGAATCTGCGAAACGCGTTCGATCTCTTTCTCGCGGCCGACGATCGGGTCGAGCTTGCCGTCTTCTGCCGATTTGGTCAGGTCGCGGCCGAAGTTGTCGAGTACCGGCGTTTTTGATTTGGAGTCGGAGATTTTCTTCTGGCTCGCACCGAATGCGCTGTCCTCGTCGTTTTCGTCGTCGGGGTTGGCGGGGAATTCTGCGCGGGGCGATTTGCCGCCGGTTTCTTCCGAGGAGCCGTTTCCGTTTTCGATTTCAGCTTTTACCGCATCGTAGTCGATGCTGAATTTATGCAGGGCCTTGGTGGCTACACTGTCGTCGTCTTTCAGGATCGAAAGCAACAAGTGCTCGGTGCCGATCACGCTGCTCTTGAAGAGTTTTGCTTCGAGATAGGTGATCTTGAGCGCACGCTCCGCCTGTTTGACGAGCGGAATGTTGCCGAGGTTGTTGGTCGATTTGCGCGCCGATCCGGAAGTCAGCGATTCGATTTCGCGGCGGAGGTCCGAAAGGCTGACGTTCATCGCTTTCAGAAGACGCACCGCGCTGCCTTCTCCTTCACGGATGATGCCGAGCAGTAAGTGTTCGGTTCCGATGTAATCATGGCCCAGTCGCAACGCTTCCTCACGGGAGTACGTGATCACGTCTTTGACTCTTGGGGAAAATTTCGCTTCCATAGTTTTTTGCGGGGTACGTTTGCTTGCTTTTTGGTTACTTCTCGCAGCCTATAAAAATAACGGTTTTACAGCGCTTTTCAAAAGTAGATACAATCGGCGCAAACATTGGTTTTTACACTTGTTTTTATCCACGGAAAAATGTTAATAATTAAGGCCTTTTTTCACCTGTTTTCGTGTGGATTTTCGGTACTTTCGGGCTCCTTAATTAACAACCGTTTTACCAGGTTTAGCAAGAAGCATGCTAAACTGTTTTAGTGACAAATCGACATATGGCAGAAGGCGAAAAAATTATTCCGATCAACATCGAAGATGAAATGAAAGCGGCGTACATCGACTATTCGATGTCAGTCATCGTCTCCCGTGCGTTACCCGACGTACGCGACGGTCTCAAGCCGGTTCACCGCCGCGTTTTATTCGGCATGCTCGACCTGGGCGTACTGTCAAACCGTCCGTATAAAAAATCTGCCCGTATTGTCGGAGAAGTTCTCGGTAAGTACCACCCGCACGGCGACAGCTCCGTTTACGACACGATGGTGCGTATGGCGCAGGACTGGAGCCTTCGTTACCCGCTGGTCGACGGACAGGGTAACTACGGTTCTGTTGACGGTGACCCGCCGGCAGCTATGCGTTACACCGAAGCGCGCCTTCGCAAGATCGCTGAAGAAATGCTGGCCGACATCGACAAGAACACCGTCGATTTCCGTCCCAACTTCGACGATTCGCTCGAAGAGCCGACGGTGCTTCCGTCCCGCATCCCGAACCTGCTCGTGAACGGTTCTTCCGGTATCGCTGTCGGTATGGCGACCAACATGCCGCCGCACAACCTTACCGAAGTCGTTGATGCAACCATTGCCTACATCGACAACCGCGAGATCGATATCAACGGCCTGATGAAATTCGTCAAGGCGCCCGATTTCCCGACCGGCGGCAGCATCTACGGCTATAACGGCGTAGTAGAAGCGTTCCAGACCGGCCGCGGACGTGTCGTGCTTCGCGCCAAAGCGAACATCGAAACGCTCGACAACGGCAAAGAGCGCATTATTGTCACGGAGATCCCGTACCAGGTGAACAAATGGCAGATGATCAAAGCCACTGCCGACCTGATCAACGAGAAAAAGCTCGAAGGCATCAGCGATATCCGCGACGAATCCGACCGCGATGGCATGCGTGTCGTTTACGAGCTCAAGAAAGACGCGATCGCCAACGTCGTTCTCAATAACCTTTACAAATACACGGCGCTCCAGACCAGCTTCAGCGTCAACAACATCGCGCTGGTCGGCGGCCGCCCGCTGCTGCTCAATCTCAAGCAGCTCATCTCGCATTACGTCGACTTCCGTCATGAAGTAGTCGTTCGCCGCACGAAATACGATCTCGAGCAGGCGGAGAAACGCGCGCATATCCTGCAAGGCTATCTCATCGCGCTCGATCACCTTGACGAAGTCATCCGCATCATCCGCGAGTCTGCCACGCCGAACGACGCGAAAGAAGCGCTGATGAGCAATTTCGGCCTCAGCGAGATCCAGTCCGGCGCCATCCTCGAGCTGCGTCTCCGCGTGCTCACCGGCATGGAACGCGACAAAATCCGCGAAGAGTACGACGAGCTGATGAAGCTTATCAATCGCCTGAAAGAAGTGCTCGGCGACGAAGGCCTGCGCATGCAGATCATCAAAGACGAGCTCAACGAGATCAAGAATAAATACGGTGACGGTCGCCGCACCGAGATCGTTTACGCTGCCGATGACCAGCGCATCGAAGACCTCATCGCCGACGAAGACGTGGTGGTGACGATCTCCCGCATGGGCTACATCAAGCGCACGCCGCTCATCGAATACCGCGCGCAGAATCGCGGAGGCCGTGGTTCCCGCGGTTCCGCAACGCGCGACGAGGATTTTGTCGAGCACCTGTTCGTCGTCAATACGCACGGCTACCTGCTGTTCTTCACGGAACAGGGCCGCTGCTTCTGGCTGCGCGCTTACGAAATCCCGGAAGGCAACAAGCAGTCGAAAGGCCGCGCCATCCAGAACGTGCTCAACCTGCCGACCGACGATAAAGTCCGCGCTTACATCAACGTAGAAAACCTCAGCAAAGAGGAATACATCAACAACCATTATATCGTGATGTGCACCAAGCGCGGCGTCGTGAAGAAGACCGTGCTGGAAGCGTATTCCCGTCCGCGCGCCAACGGCATCAACGCCATTACCGTTCGTGACGGAGACACGCTGCTCGAAGCCATCCTCGTGACCGGCGAAGACCAGATCATGCTCGCTTCGAAAATGGGCAAAGTAGTCCGCTTCGAACAGACGATCGAGCGCGACGGACAGAAAATCGTGAAGTTCCGCCCGATGGGACGTAACGCTTCCGGTGTCCGCGCCATTCGTCTCGCCGGCGAGAACGATGAAGTCGTAGGAATGATCGCGATGCCGGCGGAGAACCGTCCGCAGGTGCTGGTTGTTTCTGAAAAAGGCTACGGCAAACGTTCCGACGTCGACGATTACCGCATCACCAGCCGCGGCGGCAAAGGTGTGAAGACGATCAACATCACGGAAAAGACCGGCAACCTCATCGCCATGAAAACGGTGACGGACGACGAAGATGTGCTCATCATCACGACCTCCGGCATCATCATCCGCATGCGCGTAGCCGACCTGCGTGTCATGGGCCGCGCGACACAGGGCGTACGCCTGATCACGCTGCAGGAAAACGACGAGATCGCAGCTGTGACCACCGTTGAAACCGATCCGGAAGAGGAGCACGTAGCCGTTGACGGCACCGTGGATACGACCATGGACGATTCTGCCGACGAAGCCGAAGCGGATGCAGACGACGCAACGGAAGAAGAAGAGACGGAAGACGATGGCACGGATGTTGAATAATCCGGTCGCGAAACCCAACTGAAAATCCAACCTACGAATGAAACGTTATACAGCAATTTTCTTCGCTCTTACCCTGGCGGCGGGCGCTTATGCGCAAAAGAACGAGGTGACGAATGCCTACCTCGGCTATTCCCACTACCAGAAGGAGAAAAATCCGACGGAGCTTAACAACGCCAAAGCGGCTATCGATAAAGCATCGGTTCATCCCGACACGAAAGACGACGCAAAAACCTGGGCCTATCGCGGCAACATTTACCTCGCGCTGTACCAGAAGCAGTTCGGCGATGTGATGAATACGCACAAAGACATCACCGACGCCGGCAAAAAGCAATCCATGTCATTTGCTGAAACGCCGACCGCCAACCTGATTGAAGCAACGAATTCGTATCTGAAGGCAAAATCGCTGGATACGAAGCAGGTATATGCTGATGAGCACATCAAGCCGGGCCTGGGCAACTGCTACTATTACCTGCAGAATGCCGGCATCTCGCGCTTCAACCAGAAGATTTACGCGGAAGCGGAACCGCTGTTCGAGCTCGCTGCCGATATCCCGGCGTCTGACAAAAAGACGGATACGCTGAACATCAGCAACGCCGCCAACTGTGCCTACAACGGCCAGATGTGGGACAAAGCCATCCTGAATTACAAGCGCCTGGCTGATGTCGGTTACGGCAAAGGCAATACCTGGATGATGCTCGGTCGTGTGTATGCTGAGAAAGGCGACAGCGTGCAGTACAAAGCCACGATCTCCGAAGGACTGAAAAAGTACCCGAGCGACGCCGACCTGCTGACGGAAGACGTGAACATCAAGATGCACGACGGTCACGCGGCAGAAGCGATCAACGAGCTGAATTCCCTCGTGGCACAGCGCCCGAACGATCCGCAGCTGAACTTCGTCGTCGGCAACGTTTACGACCGCATGGCGAACCCGAACGGTCCCGACGGCAAACCTGCCGCGAAGCCTGCGAACTACGAAGAACTGCTCAATAAAGCCGCCGAATATTACAAGAAAGCCATCGAGCTCGATCCGAAGAATTTCGATGCGAACTACAATCTCGGCGTTCTTTATTACAACCAGTCGGTAGAATACTACAACCGCTCGCAATCGACGATCGCGGACGCGGCGAAGTACAACAGCCTCTGGGAAAAACCGCTGCCGGATGCTGCAAAATACCTCGAAGCAGCACACGCGCTCAACCCGAAAGACATGACCACGCTCCAGGCGCTGAAGGCTTGCTACAGCCAGATGAGCGACACCGACAATTACAACCGCGTTAAAGAAGAGATCAAGAAGGTGCAGAGCGGCCAGTAATCAATTTGAAAATTGTCGATTAAAAAATCGAAGATTCCGTGCGGTGCAAGCTGTGCGGAATTTTTCTTTTGTAATCGCTTCTGTCGCCTGAGTCAACTTTCGGTCATAGACAAATAGGCTCATCAACAATAGACAAATCGAATGGACCTGCTCCACGATTACCATTTCTACCTGTTGCTCCTCGCGGCGTTCACGGCGGGTTTTGTCGATGCGATCGTGGGTGGAGGCGGGTTGATCCAGCTGCCGGCATTTTTCCTCGCTTTCCCGGGATTGCCGCCAGCGGTGGTGCTGGGCTCGAATAAATTCGCTTCGTTTTCGGGAACGGCGGTGGCGACTGCGCGTTTTGTGCGGCAGACGAAAGTGCGGTGGGATGCGGTGCTGCCGGCAATCGGAACGGCGCTGATCTTTTCCGTGATCGGCGCGAAGCTGGTGACGCATTTCGACAAGGAGCTGTTCAAGCCGTTCGTGCTCGGATTGCTGGTCGTCGTGGCCGTTTACACGTTCGTGAAAAAAGATTTCGGCATTGCAAAACGCGATGGCGTGAAAGGCACGAAGATGCTGGTCGCTTCACTGCTCACGGGCGCTGTGCTGGGATTGTACGACGGGTTTTTCGGTCCGGGCACCGGCAGCTTCCTGATCGTCATTTACGTTTCCACGTTCGGCTTCAGTTTTCTCGATGCGTCCGTCAGTGCGAAGCTGGTGAACTGCGCGACGAACGTAGCGGCGCTGGCGTATTTCATTTCCACCGGCAACATCCGTTTCGCGATCGCTAGTCCCGTAGCGTTATGCAACATCGGCGGTTCGTTGCTCGGCGTGCGCATGGCGTTGCTGAAAGGAAGCAAATTCGTGCGCGTGCTTTTTCTCGTCGTGGTAACGGGAATGATCGTGAAGTTTGCGTGGGATTTTGTGTAGCAGGAAGGGGAGGGGTTCGTTTGTCCGTTGGGTTACGAATTACGAATCATTACGAATATACG
>CAMLEF010000296.1 GCA_946478675.1 uncultured Flavobacteriales bacterium
CCGAAATCGCCGCGGTTTCGCCACCAGGGCGCTGTGCCGGTTTTCAGGAAATGCAGCAGGAAATCCGTTTTCGATTGCGCAGACTGACGGCGGGCTGCGCTACTTTCACCGGGCGTTTCTTCCATCCGGAAATCCGCTTTGTGACGCAGCTCCATCAATCGCTGCTCCACCTGCTCGCGCACTTTCGCAACGACTTCTTCTTCGAGTGTTCCCGCGTTCACTTTGCCGATATCCACTTCGAGCCGGTCGATGCGCAGCACTTCACCGTCGGGAGCGATCGCGTCGAAAATCTCTTCGAGCACCTGCAGCAGCTGGTATTTGTACAGCTCGCTGACACGCTCCTGGATTTCCCATGCGTTCTCAACGGAAGGAACATCCAGCTCGATCACCTGGCGGCGAATGATATGATTGCGGGAAGCCACGGTTCAATCAGGCGGTTCGTCCTTCTTTCGAAAGCTCGCGTGAAATGCTTTGCTTCAGCTGCTGCAGCGACACGGTCGACGTGCCGGCAGCAATCGTCATGAGCGTCGTGTGCGTGATGATGTTGGCGATGTGCGCGCCGGTGAGCTCGTACTTCTGCGCGATCTCCGTAAGGTTGATGTCGGGTGAGGGCTGCAGGTTCTTCGGAAAAGCTTTCTGCCAGAGGAGCAATCGTTCTTCCGCTTTCGGCGGCGGAAAATGAATGATCGACTGGAAACGACGCAGGAAAGCGTGATCGATGTTGTTCTTGAAATTCGAAGCGAGCAGCACGAGGCCATCGTAATCTTCGATGCGCTGCAACAGGTAGCTGACTTCCTGGTTGGCATAACGATCATGCGAGCTGCCGACATTCGTGCGTGATCCGAACAGCGCATCGGCTTCATCGAAGAAAAGTATCCAGTCGGAATGCTCGGCTTTGTCGAATACCTTCGCGAGATTTTTTTCCGTCTCGCCGATATATTTCGACACGATCATGGACAAGTCGATGCGGAACACTTCGCGGCCGGTATCTTTTCCGAGCAACGTTGCCGCAAGCGTTTTGCCGGTGCCGGGAGGGCCGTGCAGCAGCGCCTTGTAGCCGGGCTTCATTTGCTTGCGAAGACCGAAATCGTTGCGCAGCACATTGTAATGTTTTAACCAGAGACGCAGCTCGTCGATCTGCAGCAAGGTCTGCGGCGTGAGCACGAGATCTTCCCAGTTCATTTCGGTGGTGATGCGCTTCGCCGGAAAATGATTGCCGAAAGCCGGCGCCATTTTCTTTCCGCAGATGAGCTGGTCGATGAAATCCTGCGAAACGGAAAGCGTGCCGCTGAGACGTGGCTCGCCGGCTTCTACTGTTCCGAGCTGCAGGATATTTTCTTTCACGAACGGATGCTCGCTTTCAAAAAGCCGGTACAGCTTCATCCGCTTGTCGACGTCCGCTCCTGCGAGCACGAACAGCGCCGTTTCACCCGTAGGAATAAAACCGCGATGCGTTTTGCTGAGCTGTCCGCCGTGCATCGTAGCGCCGCCTTTGAACACATCGAGCAGCGAAGGATACAGGTGCGGCGCGAGCGCGAGGATGAGCACGAAGCGTTCGGAAAAATTCAGCTCATGCCGCGCAACGAGCGAAGCGTAAAAAGAATCCTGCGCACTGAGATCGGGCGGCGCAATTTCAAAGATGGAATCGTAAGGCGATTCTGTTTTTTGCGTGAGGCGGGCTTTGGTATCGAGGACTTCGCGGAGCCAGTCGAGCTCGGCGCGTAAAGAGGTTTCGGAAAAAGCAACAGCGGGGTTCAGCGTACTCATAGCACAGTGTAAGGGTATCTTCAAATATAAGCAACGAAGGAGCGAAAGTCCAGTAAAAACGCGATGATTTATTCAGGAAATAACGAATGTTAACGGGCATAAGCCGTATTCGTTGTACGCAAGAAGGAAGGCCGGCAATTATACCATTTCAGAAAATACTAGAATAGTGCGTTATTATTGCATAATGGACACGCACGAGTTATTGGATCATATCACCCCGAATTGACTCTCCGTTTCAAACACTACCTGCAAATGGCCTGGAATTCTGGATCCGTTTCATACGAAGGCCGCATTCCTTCTTCACGCATGAAATCAAAAAACCGTTTCCACTTTTCGCAGAGATTCATCTTACTGATTCGCGCGTTTACGGATTGTTCAAGCAGGTTGTCGCCCGAGGTACTCAAACGTTTGTATTCCCGCATGAGCTTATCCTGCTCATCATCCGTCCCCGGAATATTTTTAAGGCTATCGATTTTCGATGAAACAACAGCCATCTGCCGGTCCATTTCTGCTTCGCTGGAATCACGCGACTGGTTGCGGATCTCCTGGCACAACAGCATAAACGCAGCATCATAAACCAGTATTTTACCGGAGCCCATGCGTTGCGCTTTCGTGCTGAAAAAAGGATACTTTTCTGCGGATTTCAAATAATCCTGAGCCTTGTAAAAATCATCTTCGGGCGGCGTAAGATTGATAATATCCATCACATTCGGCTCCTTCAGGTTATTAAATTTATCCTGCGCCATCTTGTAGGCGATGAGCGGAACTACATAACTGACAACAAGTGCAGTTATTATAATCGAAATAATAGAAAAAAGGATCATTTTCCTGGATTTCATTTTTTTCAGTCTATTGATTCGTACCAACTCCAGTTCTGGAAAGCGTACCATTCCAGATCTTCAGTAAAGGTAATGTGGTATAAAAACTCGTCTACCTGAACGGTTCCACTGTCGCTTTCCAGATCAAGATAAACAGAAAAGACGAATCCTTTTTTACTTCTGATTAATCTTTTCGCTTCTGATGTAAGTTCAGCCCAATCCGATGTAGCATTTACCTGTTCAATAAACTTTTCAGGATCTTCCAGGTCAGCCCCGGTAAAGCGATACCCATGCTTCCGGTTTTCATTGTCGTCATACAAACCGAGTATCGCTGCGGCAGGATCGGATGCATTCGGGTTCTTTCGAAGTGTGTCCTTCACATTGTACAATACTTTCTGTGCAGCATCAGGTTTCAACCCGAAACGACCCAGGTCAGCGCGGAACTGGTATGCAAAAAGCATCGGAATGTTCCCAAGGTTACCGCTCTCGGGGTCAGCGGAGATCATCTTATTCTTTTTTAATTCCTTAATGGCATTTTCCCATTGAAGTGAATTCACGTACTTATCTGCATTATTATATTCCCCGGCATGCTCCAGAGTCCAGTTACGCAGCAGCTCGAGATACAAGTCGTCACTGTATTTCACCGGCAGCATCGTCTGGAGGTCTTTCGTTTCTCCTTCGAAGTACGCTTTGGCTTTATTAGCATTCGCTTCGGTATCCGGCACGTGGAAGAAATCATTATAACATTTCTGGCGCTCTTTTCTTGAGGCCTCCCGGACCTTGTATCCCTTAAGGATTTCGTTAAGCAAAAGCGGGCGAAGGTTTTTATTGGTATTAACCACTGCTTCTTCCGCCTCTTTGTTCGGCCAGATCAACTCCCATACAGCATCCACAATAAAATCGATAATCAAACCAATGATAAATCCGATTAGCAAGCCCCAGGGACCACCTTCCGCGCCAATCGCTGTCGCCACGCCGAGGATGGCCCACTTGGTGGTCTTTTTTACAAATCGTTGTCCAACATGATCAATGACACCCCCTAAAATTTTGGAATAGATCTTTGCCGAAATATCCCTGAGGTAGTTTTTACTGAGAGCAATGCTCGGGTTATCACTCGTTGCCGTCAGAAATTTGACCATATTGGCATGTGACACCGTAGAGACCCCATCAATTAATCTATCATAAGCCCTATCCCATTTCACATAGGCATCCGTCGCGCCTTTCCAGTCTCCTTTATTCCCTGCTCTTCTGATCGCCCCCCCGCTCTGCATCGTATGCGTCAGCTCATGCGCCAGCAGCTTCTTCCCGTCTCCCGACTCCGGGCTGTAATTCCCCTGCCTGAAATAAATATCCTTCCCATGCGTGAACGCCTTCGCACTAATGCTCTCGCTCATCTCATTCGCGTGATCGTCCGTGTGTACTTTCACGTCGCTGAAATCCGCGCCCATCTTGCCGCCTAAATCCTGCTGCACGTTCTGCGGAAGGTTTTGCCCGCCGCCTTTCGTATTCTGAATGCCGCTCGCCACATTCGCCGGCGCCGCCATCCCGCCACCGCCACCCGCATCCATCTTCATCACCTTCCCGTCTTCCTCTTCGCCCATCTTCATTACTTTCTTCTCTTCCTCATCACCCATCTTCATCACTTTCTTCTCTTCATCGTCGCCCATCTTCATCACCTTTCCCTCTTCTTCATCGCCCATCTTGCGGACTTTCCCTTCCTCCTCGTCTCCCATCTTCGGACGCACGGTGTCGCCGTCGCTCATGCGCATCACTTTATCGGCCATCGCATTCGCTTCCTTTTCCTGCGGATCATCTTTGCCACCCACCTCGAGCTGAGGATGGATGGTCAAAGACGATGCGTTGTTGCTCTTCTGTTGCTGCTCAAAACTTCTCATGACGGAACGATTAAAAATTAAAACACAAGCGCACTTACCAAATTCACTTACAGGTTCGACGTGTTGTTGTTCTGCTGCGACTGGTTATTGATCGGCACTACGGTGCAGTCGCAGGTTACGTCGACGTACACGCGGCCCGGTGTCGACGAGAGCTGCTTGCCGAGACGGCTGTACACTTCGAAGATGTAATCGAACGTGTCCATGCCGACGATGTTGATGGACGGCGAATAGCGGAACAGGTACGTCGTGCCGCTGCGGATGAGCTCGACAAATCCGCCGCGTGCGGTCGTGATCGTGTCGTATGCGCCATTCGAATCCGGCGTGGTGTCCGGCTCCTGGATGATGCCGTTCTTGATGAACTTGAGACGGAACGTGGTGCCGGCAGCGCGGTTGTAGATGGCCTGGCTCTTCACGTCGATGTTCACTTTCGTGACTTTGTTGTTGCAGCCTTCGGCCGAAGCGTTGATCGGCACACCGAATGCGTAATCGCCCGGCAGGTAACGCACGTACGTCGGCATCACGATGTTCGGCAGCGCGAGATCGGCTTCCGTCGGCGCGGGAATTTCTCCGCAGTCGCAATCGCAGCAGCAGAGGTACGGCAGCGCAAAGTCGGCGATCACCTGGTCCTGCTCGAGCTGGAACTGCTGGATCTGGATCGGCAGCGGCGTGAACGGACGGCCGATGCTCGCGTTGAGCTCGAAGCATTCTGCCAGCTGCGCCTGGATCGACGCCAGCAGCAGCACTTCGGCGCGCGACTTCGACGGTTTCGTCATCAGCACCTGCTCCTGGCAACGGAGGTTCTCGATGTTTTGCGCCACGAGGTTCGCTTCCTGGATCGAGTTCACGGAAACGCTGATGTTGTCGCCGTTGTACACCATGATGAACGTGCCGCCTTTCGGAACACCGCGCATGTGCTCGGGCCCCGGGTGCTTCTTGATGAAGTTCGAGAACAACGTCGGATCATTGTCGTGCAGCCACTGCAGACGGTAACGGTACGTGTAGTACAGCGTTTCGAATTCTTTGTAGATGCAGCTCTCGAGGAAGTTGTCGAACACGTTCATCAGCTCGGCAGCATACTGCGAAAGCAGGAAGTACATCTCCGGCGTCGGGCGCGTTTTGCTGTTGCGCAGGATGTAATCGAAAATGCGGTTCGAAGAAACTTTCGCCGAAATGGCCATGTTCATCGCGTCGATGTACGTCTTGATGAAGCTGTCGGCCACGTTCGTAATGTCGGCGCCGTAATTGAACGACTTGAAATCGAACGGCAGCAGCTGATCATCCGTAAGCTCCTGCATCTTGTTGCAGTAGTTCGTCATCGCGAGATTAAAATCGTCGACGAGAATTTCCAGCGGCGATTCTTTATCCTGGATCACCGTTCCGAAGCTTACGTTGATGTTGGCATCGATCGTCGTGAGCGTCGTGCCGAGCAATCCGCCGATGGTAACCGGCTCTGCGGTATCGATCGTTTTGACG
>CAMLEF010000297.1 GCA_946478675.1 uncultured Flavobacteriales bacterium
CGCCAGGCTCTCGCGCGCTTTTTCATGATCGACGGGCGAAAAGATGCAGGCGTTTTGGTAATAATTGCAGATCGTTAGCAGCAACGGGAGCTGGTCCATCTGCCACTCCGGACGCTCCTGCCATTTTCGCAGCAGCAGCTGGTAGCGCGTTACCGCCGTATCGGGATCACGGATAAATAAATCGCGGATGCCGAGCATGTTTACCGCCAGCGCATTTTCGAGATGGCTTTCTTCTTCGAGGCATTCCAGCACGATGTCCGCCTCCGCCAGCTCGCGCGCGCGATTGATGATTTCCGTCTTGAGCGAAAACGGAAACTGTCGCGCCAGCAGCAACAAATTGTCGTGACGAAACTGCAGCTCGCACAACCGCTGCTGCTTCGCAAACACTTCTAATTCTTCTTCGCGCAACTGCGGCAAACCATCTGCGAATTGCTCCACCGGGAGGCTGCGCGTGAATTCCTGCTCCTTCCCGATCAGCAGCAGCAGGAACGTGTAGCGGCAGTGATCGTACGCGATCTTCTTCGCTTTGCGCACCTGCCGTCCCGCCGCATGATGCAGCTTCTTCGATTGCATCAGCGCGATCTCGTCCATCATCGTCTGCAAACGCGAATCGACGCTGTCGTCTTTGCGCAGCAACCGCAGGCTGTCGAGGATGAGCGTGCGCAACCGGATGGAGAGCGTGGGCAGGTTGCGTACGAACGCGGCATCTGCAGGAACAGGCTCGTTATCTTCTGCACGGTTCAGCCAGTCGAAAAGCCCGAGCAATTGACTGTCGGAGCCCGCGCGGCTTTTGCCCTGCAGCTTTACGAATCGCTTTTCCGCCGTCGAAAGGCACTGCACCCATTTCTTTAATTCTTCCGCGATCTCCATTTCATCGGATTGTATGTTTTTATCAATTACTAATTAATTGATTAACAATATATTTTCCAAAATATTCTGCATTAATTGATTGTCATTTTTCACGCGAAAGATGGTTTTCGCCACACCGGGAAGCAGGATATTCTTGCATAGAAACTAACAACACCCCCTAAAACAACACTCATGAAAACAGAAAACGCGAAACACGTTCATGCGATCGTCACAATCGACTCCTTCCAGATCTTCAACGAGCTGCAGTCCGATATTATGGTCCAGGTGGCCGAAGGTGTAAAGCCTGAGCCGGTCGCGCCGGGAAAAGGGACTGCCTTCTACCCGGTGAGGGATGGGGTGGAAACCAATGTCACGATCCCCGGTATTCCCGTATTGGAACTTGCCATAACACCTGAGGGTATCTTGCTGCTTAATCCTTCTTCCGGATGGAGAACATCGTCTGAACTCATCTTTGAATACGGCGAAAGATACCAGGTGTGCTTTGCGGAAAAGAACAGCGACGGCGGCATCGGCATCGCCATGGTCGGTACGGTGAGCACGGTCCGCGGATTATAATTCTTCGTTCGCACAGGCGAAATTTTCCGGTAAAAATCAAAAGCCCCGAACAGCGGGCCGGGAAGAGAACTGCCTTCATTCGGCGAACACAAAAAAACTGCAGCAGTGGAGCAGACACCACTTTAACAAACGAACTGTTCCCGTTCAGCACCAACGGGAGGCGCTTCCGAAAAGCCTTACGAGTAGGAACCCCTACAAATCCATACACAATGACTACAGCTAAAGCTACGCTCACCTGGAGCACGCCCCGCGAACTCACCGACCGCGCCACCCGCGACAAACCGGCGCTCGCCACCAACGGCGGACTCATCTGCATGGCCTGGCGCGGACTCGGGCAGGACAACATCTGGGTTTCCGTATCACGCGACAACGGCCATACGTGGACGTCGCAAACGGAACTGAGAGACCGTGCCACCCGCAACGCACCCGCACTCTGCGTGCTCAACGGCAATTTCATCATGGCATGGCGCGGACTCGGCCAGGACAACATCTGGGTGTCGACTTCGAAAGACGGCCTCAACTGGTCGCCGCAGAAGGAGCTCATGGACCGTTCCACTTCTTCGAACCCTTCGCTTGCCGGCGCTGACGGCATCGGTGCGGTGATGGCGTGGAAAGGAACCGGCCAGGACAACATCTGGGTGTCGACTTCGAAAGACGGCCTCAACTGGACGCCGCAGGTGGAGCTGCGTGACCGCGCATCGCAGAGCGGCCCGGCAATTACGTCAACGAACCAGAACGGCGGCCTCTTCGCGATGATGTGGCGCGGCCTCGACCAGGACAACCTCTGGGTGTCGAATTCGAAAGACGGCATTCACTGGAGCCCGCAGGTCGAGATCACGACGAGCGCCACTTCCGACAGCCCCGGCCTCACCCACTCCGACCAACTCGGCGTGTTCTATGCCGGATGGAAAGGCCTCAACGCACCGAACAACCCGGACCTCTTCGTGTCCTCTTCGGTTGACGGCATTTCCTACACGCCGCAAACCGATACGCGTTTCCGTTCGCAGAATGGCCCTGCGCTCACGCCGGCCGGTGGCGGATTGCTGATGGCGTTCCGCGGCGAGAACAAAAACAACATCTTCGTTTCCAACCTGAATTCCTGATTCCGCAGTTGAAAACGAAACTTCGTCAGGCAGCGCTCCATTGGTCAGGGGCGCTGCTTTTTTGTGGTCTTTCACGACAACAGCAATAAAGATCCTTTGTCTATTTTTGCCGCCCCAACCCTAACCGCTACATGAAAAAATTTCTCCTCGCTCTCCTGCTGCTTTCCGGCGTCCTCACTGCCGGCGCGCAATCCGTCACCCGTCTCATCGGCGCCAGCCCTTTCCAGGACAGCCTTTGGGTCTTCGATACGACGAACTTCAACGTGGTTCGCCGTTACGCGCCCACACCTTCTGCCGGCGGCGCGATCACCGGCACCAACGGCATTGCTACCGATCCTTCGACCGGCATGATCTACGTCGTATTCAAACAAAGCGCTGTTTCCGGTCGTGTACTCGGCACGCTCGATCCGCTGACGGGCGTTGTAACGATCGTCGGCAACCTCGGCGACAATTTCTCCTCGATCACGTTCAACGGCAACAACACGTTGCTCGGTGTGACCGGTGACGGCGCGAGTGTTCCGGAAACGGCTTACCGCATCGACAAGACCAACGCGAATAAAACCGTGCTGGTAACACTCGGCAACGGCGCAGATGGCGAGGTCATCTGCTACAATTCTACGGATAACATGGTCTATCACTGGTCGGGCAACACGACGATAGTCTATGAGAAATTCGACACGTCCGGCGTTACGGTCACGAATATCCCGATCAGCGGAACGACGAACGGTGAAACGTTTGGCGCCTGCTATATCGGCAACAACACGTTCCTGACGAGCAACATCAACAGCCGCTTCCAGCATTTCCTCAGCAATGGAACGGTGACGGCACAGATCGGCGCCTCGTCCCCCGACGATATCCGCGGCACGACGCTCATCACCTGTTCCCGCGCCATCACCGCGAGCGCTGCTACATTCTGCGACGGCGACAGCGTACTGCTCACGCATGGATCGGCCGGCGCGTTCGGCTACCAATGGTATCTCGATGGCGTGTTGATCAGCGGCGCAACATCACAAACGTATTACGCAACGCAGGGCGGCCACTACAACTGCATCGTCAACGATGCCTGCGGAATGGATTCGCTGGGCACAGGAACGAACGTGGTGCGCAGCACGCGACCAACAGTGACGGTTTCCGGCAGCAACACGACTTTCTGTGCCGGTGATTCCGCGCAGCTGTCGGGTACGGCTGCGGTTTCTTATCAATGGTACAACAACGGGATTCCTGTTGCCGGCGCGACGACGAATACCTATGCTGCGCTGGTGGCCGGTAATTACAACATGATTGCGACGAACAGTTTCGGTTGCTCCGATTCTGCTGCGGTGGGCGTCACGGTTGTCGTCAATCCTCTTCCGGTTGTCAACCTGGGCAACGACACGAGCTCCTGCAGTTCGTTGACGCTCGACGCAGGCAACGCAGGCGCCACTTATCTCTGGTGCGACGGCGCGACGACGCAGATGAACACGTTTAACGCGAGCGCGACTTGCGCCGTGATGGTTACCAACAGTTTCGGCTGCACTTCATCCGATACGATCACGTTCGTCATCAGCACAACGCAAGCGGATGTGAGCACGAGCGACAGCCTCTTCTGTCCTGCAGAACCGGCAGTAACGCTGAACCTTTCACCGGCGGGCGGAACGCTGTCCGGCCCGGGAATTTCCGGCAGCAGCTTTACGCCGGTCAATGCCGGAGCAGGTACGCACACCATTCTTTACACCTTCACCGATTCGCTCGGCTGCACGACTTCCGATTCACTGCATATGCAGGTGTTCCCGGTCGTAAATGTCAGCCTTACGTCAAGCGACAACAACGTTTGTGCAGATGACGCCTCTGTTGCGCTCACCGGTTCTCCTGCGGGCGGCGTTTACTCGGGCCCCGGCGTAAGCGGCAGCAGCTTTGATCCTTCGACAGCAGGCACGGGCACGCAGACGATCACGTACACTTACCAGGATGCGAATGGCTGCTTCTTTGCAACTACCGACGTAATCACTGTTAATGCCTGCGTGGGCATCGCAGAACAAACGCCGGAGAATACCTTCAGCCTGTTCCCGAATCCTGCGACAGAAAAAGTGCAGCTGCAGATCGGCCAGGCTTCCACGGTTTCTATTGTGAACAGCCTCGGCGAAACGGTTTTTGCTGCACAGCTCGAAAACGGAATTCACACGATCGACGTGTCAGCGTTTGCAGCAGGCGTGTACGTGGTGCGGGTGCAACAGGACGCGGCCGTATACGCTCAGCAATTGTTGATCGCGCGATAAATAAGGCGAGAATCAAAAAGGGAAAAGCCGGTGATTGATTTCACCGGCTTTTCTTTTGGGATTATTCTTCCGGGAAATTGTTCCAGCTCATCTCACCATCCGGTGTTGCGGATTCAATTTCTTCTGCACGCTGCTGACTGAGCTTGTCGTTGTGTTTTTTGACGGAAGCTTCAGTACGCTTCGTGCCTTCCGGTTCGCAATCGCTGAGCCCGTTCGTCTCGAGCACGTGATCGATCGGATCTTCGACGTATTGCCAGGTTTCCTGCAGGCCGGGACTTTTGCCGTCGTTCCAGGGACCGCGGACTTCTGCGCCGTTGGACATGTTGTAATACACGTTGCTGAAACGCGGATCGCTTTGCAGGATGCCGGGCGGGAAATTGGGCTGGATCGTGGCGAGCGCCGCTTCGAACATCTGGAAGTGCGCCACCTCGCGCGTCATCAGGAAACGGAGCGTTTCTTTCACATGCGGATCGTCGGTGAACTGCATGAGGTATTCGTAAACGATCTTCGCGCGTGATTCGGCCGCGATGTTGGAGCGCAGGTCGACGGTAAGATCGCCGTTCGCATTGACGAAAGCGCCGCTCCACGGAACGCCCTGGCTGTCGGTAACGGTGGGACCGCCGCCGCTGAGCACGAAGAATTGCGGATGCACAAACGCTTCGTGAATGTATTCTTCTTTCGAAGCATTCCCGTCGAGCATTTTGTTCAGGTCGGATTCGTCCGCTTCTTTTTTCAGCTCGCCGTTAACGCCGGTCAGCAGCATCTGGATCGTGGCGCCGACAATCTCGAGATGGCTGAACTCTTCGGTAGCAATATCCATCAGCAAATCGTATTTGTCGGGATACGCTTTTTTTACGCCGAACGCCTGCACGAAATATTGCATGGCCGCTTTCAGTTCTCCGTTGCCGCCGCCGAATTGCTCGAGCAGCAGCTTTGCAAAACGCGGGTCCGGCTTCGAAACCTTCGCGTTGAACTGCAATTCTTTTACGTGATGAAACATGGTGATCAGTTTTGATGAAACAACGGGGCAATGCCTTTCGCGAAAAACAATGCCGCGATTTTTCTTTCTGAAAACCAGCACACACACCATTGAACTTCGTCGGAATCTTTCCCCAGTATGTAGAGTCGGGAGTTCGGAGTCGGGAGTTCGGAGCATATGTAGTAGGC
>CAMLEF010000298.1 GCA_946478675.1 uncultured Flavobacteriales bacterium
AAAAAGAAAGATGGTACGTACAACGCCCTGCTGATGGTTTGTACGCACGAAGAACAACCGCTCTCCGTCGGTGGTAATACGATCAACTGCGCTGCACACGGCAGCACGTTCGATCTCGACGGAAATGTTACCCACGCACCCGCTGCAAAAGCATTAACACGGTTTGCTGCAACCGTAGAGGGAGAAACGATTTTAATTCACCTCAACCAAAAACTGCAATGAATAAAAAACCGCTCCGTTTTATTACCGTCGTACTTCTTCTCGCCGCCGCCTGCCGCAAGCCGGAACCGGTGGAAACGACACCCTCCGCTTCACTCACTTCAGAGATACTTTCTGAATTTTCCGATCACGTCGCCACCGCTACGTACAATGATCTGAAAGCAAAAGCGATCCTGCTGCACCAGCAAACGTTAACGCTCGCTGCCGTCACCGACGAAAACAATCTCTCCGCCTGCAAACAAACCTGGCGCGATTGCCGTGCTGCGTGGGAGCAGTCGGAAGGATTTTTGTTCGGTCCCGTTTCTTCGCAAAACATCGATCCTCGCATCGACACGTGGCCGGTGAATTTTGCCGACCTCGATTCCGTGCTCAGCAGCAGCGCCGCATTTACCGCAGGTTACGTCGACAGCCTCGATGATGCGCTGAAAGGATTTCACCCGATCGAGTATCTGCTCTTCGGTGTGAACGGAAATAAAGCCGCTGCAGATTTCACGCCGCGCGAGCTCGATTACCTGAATGCGTTAGCGCAAAATCTCGAAGCGCTCACGACGCAACTCGCTACGTATTGGGACGTGAACGTTTCCGGAAATTATCACCATGAATTTTCCGCAGCAGGAGCCGGCAGCTCGACGTACTCGACGCAGCGTTCCGCTTACGAGGAAATGGTCAACGCTATGATCGGCATCTGTGATGAAGTCGCGAACGGAAAAATTTCAGAGCCGTATCTCGCGCAGGATCCTTCGCTGGAAGAATCGCCTTTTGCGTTCAATTCGATCACCGACTTCACGAACAACATGCGCAGTGTCCGCAACGTTTACCTCGGCGTTTACACGACCGACGGCAAAGGCCTCGAGGATCTTGTTCGCGAGCACAACCTTTCGCTCGACGGGCAAGTGAAACAAAAGATCGATGCGGCGATTGCTTCGCTCGGAACGATCACGGTTCCGTTCGGACAAGCGATCTCGCAGCAACCGGTGCAGGTGCAGAACAGCATCAATTCCATCAACGACCTCAGGCTGTGTCTCGAGAATGACCTGCTGCCGTTCGTACAGCTCAACACCAACTAATGAAACGCAAGCATTACATCGGGGCTGCCGTGCTGGCGGCGTTGGCGCTTGTGTTGTCCGACGCCTGCCGCAAACCGGAATTGCCTGACAACGACGATTACAACGAATTGTATTCCGGCGGTTCGCAAACGGTTTTCGATGAAGGCAGCGGCGCTTACAGTCATGCTTTCCCGAATATGTCGGAATCGCGCGAGCTGCTGCATGAGATTGGTGATGCGGCATTCGAAGCGCCGTTCGTCACTTCACCGGCGACACACCAGCAAGGGCTCGGTCCTGTTTACAACAACGTCTCCTGCATGAATTGCCACATCGCCGATGGTCGTGGAAAGCCGCCGGATCCGAACGAGCAATTGCTGTCGATGCTGTTTCGCGTGAGTATTCCGGGAGCCGGCGAACATGGCGCTCCGAATTCTGCTCCGGGTTTCGGCGGACAATTGCAGCAGCGTGCGATCGTAGGCAGCAATCCCGAAGCGGACGTGCTCATCACGTACACGCTGTCCACCGGTTATTACGCCGACGGCACGCCGTACCAATTGCGCACGCCGAATTACACACTGCAGAATCCGTACATGCCGCTGCCGTCGGGAATGATGCTTTCTCCGCGCGTGGCGCCGCCGGTGTTCGGTCTCGGGTTGCTCGAAGCGATTCCGGAAGCGACGATCCTCGATCATGCCGATCCGAACGATGCGGATGGCGACGGCATTTCCGGCAAACCGAATTACGTTTGGGATGCAACGACTAATCAAATGTCGCTCGGCCGTTTCGGATGGAAATGCGGTGCGCCGAATTTGTTGCAGCAATCGGCCGGTGCTTACAACGAAGACATGGGCGTGACGAATTATCTTTTCCGCCAGGAAAGCTGTTACGGACAAACGCAGGCCGATCAATACGCCGATGATCCCGAAGTGGCTGACAGCATTTTGTTTTCCGTCGCGGTGTATTGCAAGACGCTCGCTGTTCCCGCACGCCGCAATCTCAATGATCCGAAAGTGATTCGCGGCAAGCAATTGTTCTCCGCTGCAAAATGTTCTTCGTGCCACACACCGATGATGCGTACGGGAACCGACGTCACATTCCCCGAAGTGTCGAACCAGGTCATCTTCCCGTACACGGACATGCTGCTGCACGACATGGGCCCCGGCCTCGCCGACAATCGTCCCGACTACGATGCGACAGGGCAGGAGTGGCGCACGCCGCCGCTGTGGGGCATCGGTCTCACGCAAACCGTCAACGCCCATCATTATATCCTGCACGACGGCCGCGCGCGTTCGCTCGAAGAAGCGATTCTCTGGCACGGAGGAGAAGCCGCGTTCTCGCAGAATTATTTCGTGACGATGCCGCAGAGTGATCGGGAAGCGTTGCTTGCGTTTTTGCAGTCGCTGTAATTGAAATAAAAAAGTAAACCTCGAAGGTTTTCGAAACCTTCGAGGTTTACTTTTTATTGGTCGAACAAATCCAGCTGCTTTCCACCCGGCGGTTTCGCTTTTCCGAAGACGGTTCTTCCTCCGTATTTCCAGGATTCGTTGCGTTCTTTTTCGATGAGCTTGTCGAGCTGGTCATTCGGCGTGAAATCTTTTTCGGCGCGGATGGCGATATCGGAAAGTGATTTGATCGCCTGCAATTTGTCGGTGCGGTCGAGCTTTGCGCGATGGATGGCGTTCTGCAGTACGTCGATCGTCTGGTCGAAAATTTTCACCGGCACAGGAAACGGGTGACCGTCTTTTCCGCCGTGCGCGAAAGCGAACCGTGCAGGATCGTGGAAGCGCGACGGTTTTCCGTAGATGACTTCGCTGACGAGTGCGAGCGCCTGCAACGAACGCGGGCCCATGCCTTCGAGCAGCAGCAGCTCTTCGAAATCGGAAGGTTTCTTTTCATGCGCGAGCCACAGCATGGCGCCGAGGCGTTTCATGTTGACGTCTTCCACGCGTACGTCGTGGTGCGCAGGAAGGATCAGCTTCTGCGTTTCGCGCAGCATTTTCTCCGGCGATTCTTCCGTCATCTCCAGGATCGATTGGCGTGAACCTTCGGAACGATGATCGGCGAGATTGAGAATTTCGCCCTGGTTCGGGCCGCAGATCGCCGTGTGCGGATCGTCGACGAAAGAAGCGAGTCCTTCCGAATGCCAATGGTAACGCCGCGCAGTGGAGCTGAAAGTGCTCATGCCCTGCTGCACCACCGTCCATTGCCCGTCGTCGCTCACGATGAAATTGTGCATGTACAATTGAAAGCCGTCCTGCACCGCGGTGTTGTCGACTTTCGCGCTGAGCTTGCTGCTGCGGATGAGCGGCATGGCATCGAGACCGGTTGTTTCGCCGACCTTCAGCAATTCCATCGGCGCGTTCTTCGATTGTTTTCCTTTTCCGCCGCAGATGTAAATGCCCAGCTCGCGCGAACGCGGATTGATCGCCCGTTTCAGCGCGCCCATGACGGAAGTGGTGATGCCCGACGAATGCCAGTCCATGCCCATCACCGCACCGAAACACTGGAACCAGAACGGATCGGAAAGGCGACGGAGCACTTCGTGTTTTCCGTATTCGGCAATCAACGCTTCCGTAATAGCGAGGCCGAGTTTTCCCATGCGCTCGTAAAGCCATTGGGGAACGTAACCGTAATGAAGGGGGAGATCAGCAGCACCGGACTTTTTCACTCTTTAAAGATACGCACGCGGAAGCCGTTTGTCAAGTGACGGTGCACCACGGAGACACGGAGGCACGGAGAAAAGCAAAACTCCGTGTCCCCGTGCCTCCGTGGTTCAATTCGTTTTCACCTTCCTATCTTCGTATCCGATGCTACTCATCGCCGACAGCGGCTCCACCAAAACCGATTGGCGCTTTCTTGAAAAAGGAAAAGCCCCGATCGCCATTCGCACCGAAGGTTACAACCCGTACATCATTCCTGCAGAGAAGATCGAAGAAAGTCTTTTCAGCGAGCTCGTGCCTTCGCTGAATGGAAAAGCGCCGCTCGCGATTCATTTTTACGGCGCCGGATGCGGAACACCCGAAAAGAAAAATGTCGTGGCGTCTGCGTTGCGTATTGTTTTTCCTTCGGCTGAAATTATCATCGAAACGGATCTGCTCGGTGCGGCGCGTGCGTTGTGCGGACATGAGCCGGGTATTGCGGCGATCCTCGGTACCGGGTCGAATTCCTGCAGCTACGATGGAAAAACTATCCTGGAGAATCGTCCTTCGCTCGGTTATGTGCTGGGCGATGAAGGCGGTGGCGCGGCGCTCGGAAAACAATTGCTGCGTTTGTTTCTCTATGGCGATATGGAAGAGCTGCTGGAAAAGAATTTCAGGAATCGCTTTCAACTGGACCGCGCGCAGATCCTCGACAGCATTTACCGTCAGCCGCTGCCGAACAGGTTCCTTGCCTCGTTCGCGAAATTTATTTTCCAGAACATCGAACATCCGCAATGCGCACAGCTGGTGATCGAAAATTTCCGTTCGTTCTTCCGCCATCACATTAACCGTTACGAACAAGCGAAACAATGGCCGCTGCACGTGACAGGCTCCGTCGGATTTTATTTCAGCAACCTCCTGCGACGCGTCGCCGAAGAAGAAGGCGTGCGCATCGGTCGCATTACCGAAACGCCGATCGCGGGAATGGTCAACTTTTACGAAGAGGAATAATCTTCTTTACGTCATTTTATAAAAAAGAAGACCCATCCATTCGGACAGGTCCTCCACGCTACATCGTTTGTCGCTGCTGGTGTGCGCTTATTTCGAAGATTTCACGATCAGGACCGTCTGCGTGCCGCTTGCCGTGGTGATGTTGCAGGAATAAACACCATCTGCGAGCGTTGCGCCGTTCATGCCGTTGCCGTTCCAGGTGAACGTGTGGTTGCCGGCGGGCAGCGTGCTGTTGTTGACGACTGCAACTTTTTCGCCGAGCACGTTCACGATCTCGATTTTCACGAGGCCGTCAACAGTCGTGTTCACATTGATGTTCACGTTGCCGTTGAACGGGTTCGGGTAAGCCTGTGCCGTTACCGTCGTGTTGTCGATCGCAGAAGCCGGGGCGATGTGACGTTCGCCGCAATTATCGCTGACGACTACACTAACCGTTGCTGAGTAAGGGCAGCCGTCGCAGTAAGTGCCGCTCACCGTGTAGGTGGTCGTGCCTGACGGAGCTGCTTTTACCGTTGCGCCTGCGGTCGGTGCAGTCGGTTGCGGAGCCCATGCGTAGCTGTTGGCGCCCATCGTGTGTGAGCCGAAGCCTGCAGTGGATGCGAGCGTGTCGACTTCCCACTCGGAAGCGAGCGTCGGGAAACCGCTTGCGCCTGCGAGGTTCGGATTGACGGAGATTCCTTCGTAAACACAAGGTTTGCGGGTGAGCGTGCGGGCTTCCGTGCGGTAGAAGTTCGGAGCCGTCCACGCAGCGCCCGGGTCATTGCAGATCGAACCGATGATGTCCACGTAACCGTCGTTCGGAACATTGAAGAGCGTCACAGCATCATCGCCGTTGAACTGGAGATTCGCCGCGGTCATGTCGGGAGACAGCGAAATGCCGATTTGAGAATGGTTCGGGTTGGCCACTACGAATACATCACCGTCGTTCAGCATTACGTTCGGCAGAGCGATCGTGAAAGAAGCCGTCGCGTTATCGCATGCGCCGTTGTGGAAATCGCGGATCTCATAATCCGACAGGTTGA
>CAMLEF010000299.1 GCA_946478675.1 uncultured Flavobacteriales bacterium
CACACGTTCCGCGAGAAACGCATTCTCCGGGTGCACCTGCTCCGTCACGTCGGTAGAAGTACCACCGGCGGAAATGTTCGCTGCGGTTTTCAGGTGGAGCACCTGTCCGTCGGGCAGCACCGAATCGAGCGTCAGGTTTTTATCGAGCAGAATTTCACGCGTCGCATCGTCGATACGGATCGGGGCGAGCACGTGAAAATCGGTGTCGCCGCGATCGGGATTCCGGTTCTCCTGGTCGACGAGCTGCTGGATCGTGAGCTTGCCGTCTCCGATCACATGGGCCGGCGTGCGTTTCGCTACTGCAACAAGTTTGAAATTGACGACGAGAAAACGGTAGTCATCGCCCTGCACATATTCTTCGATGATGACGTCGTTGGAGATCCGTTTCGCCAGCTCGAAAGCGAATGCCGCTTTATCAATCGAAGTAATATTGGTAGTCACGCCACGGCCGTGATTCCCGTTCAGCGGTTTGATAACGACCGGCGGCCGCATTTTCGAAAACGCTTTCTGCAGCTCTTCTTCGTCGTAAACGATGTAACCGCGCGGCACTGGCAGACCGTTGCTGAGCAGCAGCTGCTTGGTCTCTTCTTTATCGGAAGCGATCTCCATGCCGAGGCCGCTCGTGCGTTCGGTCACAGCCGTACGGATCTTTTTCTGGCGGCAGCCGTAGCCGAGCATCAGCAGCGAGCTGTTGCCGAAGCGACGAAACGGAATGCCGCGGCGTCTCACTTCATCGAGCAGGAAACGGGTGGTCGGGCCGAGATCATCATCAGGAGGTGACACGATATTCATACACGTTTTTTTCCTGCGAAAAGCAAAACGCGTACCGCTGTGCTTACGAATGAAAAGCGTTGAAAAAGCGTAACGATAACGGCAAACGCAGGACAGTTCGTAGAATTCCCGCCCCGTTTTTATATAGAAAGGTTCGCCACGAATTGCACGGATTACACGGATTTTTTCAGGAACGCAAATCCGTGTAATTCGCGAAATCCGCGGCAAGAAAATTTTTCAGGATTGCGGCAGCGGTTTCAACTCCACCGCATCACCGACGAACTTCCGCATCAGCGGTCCGCTCACGAGGCTTGTCACCAGCGCCATGATGATCAGCGCAACGAGCATTTTGTTGTCGATGAGCCCCGCATCGTGCGCGATCGTTCCGAGAATAATTTCCATCACGCCGCGCGCATTCAGGCCGAAACCGACAGCGAGCGCTTCTTTGCGTTTGAAGCCGCCCATCCAGGCGCCGAGACTTCCGCCGAGCACTTTGCAAACGACAGCAAGGAAGAGCACGATCAGCACCAGCGTGAAATCGAAATTCTGCACGAAGTTTACTTTCAGCCCGATTGAAACGAAGAACAGCGGCGCAAAAATATTCATGACGAACTGGTGAATGATCTCGCGCGCCTGTTCGCGGAGATGTACGGAATCACCAATGGCAATGCCCATGATGAACGCACCGAGGATCGCATGCAGCCCGATCGATTCCGTAAATGCCGCGCCGAGAAATCCGAGCCCAAGACAAAGCGAAAGCACGCCGCCCGGCCACGACAATTTTTTCTGCACCCACGGCAGCACTTTATTGATGAGCCGCTTGCCAATGATGAGCATGAACAATCCAAAGCCGAGGATCGATCCTGCCGCCTGCCAGATGTTGACGATCTCCGCTTTATTGCCGACACCCGCCATGCTCAGCACGAGCGAAAACGTGAGCCAGCCGATGAGATCATCGAACACCGCAGCCGCCATGATCGTCATGCCGACTTTCGTTTTGTAAAGATTCAAATCCATCAGGATGCGCGCGATCACCGGCAATGCGGACACTGCCATTGCAATTCCGAAGAACAGCGCATACGCCAGCTTCGGATTATTGCCCATCACGAAGAACTGCGGCATGTACCACACGGTGAGGAAGCCGAGACCAAAAGGAATGAGCATGCTGGTGAGGCTCGTCACAATCGCCGTGCGGCCCTGCTTGAGCACGATCTGCAATTGCACTTCAAGTCCTGCGACGAACAGCAGCATCACTACGGCGAGCTGCGTAATGCCGTCGAGTGCGATGCGCGCGGACGTTCCTGTTTGCGGAAATACCTGCGAGAAAACGTCCGGATAGAAATAACCGAACACCGTCGGGCCGAGCAGGATGCCGACGAAAATTTCGCCGAGTACGATGGGAAGTTTCAGCTTTTTGCCCAGCTCAGCGAACAGGCGCGAGAGGATCAGCATGGCGCCGATCGCTGCGAAAAGAATGATAAAGTCGTGGCTGGTCAGCTTCATTTTCCCTGCGCACGCGAGTGAACGACAAGAACGTTGCAGGGCATGTCTTCGAGAATGTATTCCATCCCGTGCGGGAAAATGCGATCGATGATGCCGTATTTCACATCGGGTGAATTGATGGCGAGCAGGTCAGCTTTTTTCGTTTCCGCATACTGGCGGATCGCGTAGCCGGGCTTGCCTTTGATGGATTTTTCCGAGATGCTCATGCCTTCCGCAAGACGACAATTCTGCACCATGCGATGCACCTTGTCGAGGCTGCCTTCCTGGATCTCTTTCTTCAAACGGCTGGCTTCGTTCACGGTGCTGTCGCTGGCAACGGTCATCGCAAATCCTTCCTGCGTGACTTCCGTGGCAACGATGACCTCTTTGCAGTCGAGGCGGCTTCCGAAATAGACGGCGGTGTTCAGCGTGTGCACGGTCTTCGGATTTTCGACGCCGTTGACCATGATGCGGCGGAACGAGCTGCCTTCTTTTTTCGGGGAGGTCAGCATCAACACCGAGCATTTCGCTTTGCGGCTGATCTTGCGCGCCACGGAGCCGAGGTAATAGCGGAGCATGTTCTCCTTCTGCAGCGCGCCGATGATGAGCAGGTCGACGATGTTCAGCTTGCAGAGCTCGAGCAGCGTCTGCACCGGTTCGCCGTCGTGCCAGATCATGCGTACTTTTTTCTCGTCGATGCCGGTGTTGCGGAAGGCGTCGTCGAGGAGGGCTTCTTTGGTGCGGGTGCGCTCGCCGATATGCATGAGCACCAGCTGCGCGCCAAATGCTTTTGCAAAACGCTGCGCCTCGCCGAGCAGGTCTTCGAGCCGCGGGGAAAAGGCAATCGCCACGCCGATCGTTTCGAACGGCCAGGACGGACGGCCCTTGAGTTTGCTGTAATCCATTCGGGAATAGCGGATGTTACAGGGTAAATTTAGGAAGAGGTTCCCTTCGAATCCCGGCGGCGGCAACATTTAATACAAGCCCAATCTCCCTGAAATCCGGGCCTTGTCAATCTATCGTATATTGTGGCAGTATGTGGATTTTAACCTTCTTCATCGGGCACTGGTTCCTTTCCCTATTCTGCCAGACGTTCTTCCTTCACCGTTACTCGTCGCATAAAATGTTTTCGATGAGCAAAGGCTGGGAACGTTTCTTCTACCTGTTCACGTTTCTCACGCAGGGTTCTTCGTTCCTGAATCCCCGCGCGTATGCAATCATGCACCGCATGCACCACGCGTACAGCGACACGGAAAAAGATCCGCACTCGCCGCATTTCATCCAGGACGTGTGGGGGCTGATGATGAAAACGAAACGCATCTACCAGGATTTCGTGCGTTATAAAACCGAACCGGAGCCGGCCTTCAAAGGTCATTACCCGACCTGGCCCCTGCTCGACCGCATCAGCGACAGCTGGATCGTGCGCATCTCGTTCGGCGTGCTGTATTTCCTCTTCTATTATTTCTTCGCGACGGAATGGTGGATGTTCCTGCTGCTGCCGGTGCATTTCCTCATCGGGCCGATCCAGGGCGCAATCGTCAACTGGTGCGGGCACAAGTACGGCTACGCCAATTACAACAACCACGACCATTCGAAGAATTCGCTGCCGGTCGATTTCCTGCTGATGGGAGAGCTGATGCAGAACAACCATCACAAAAGCCCGAACAGTCCCAACTTCGCCCGCAAATGGTTCGAGATCGATCCGACCTGGCCGGTGATGCGGGTGATGAATAGTGTTGGAATTATCAGGCTGCGGAAGCAGTAAAAAAAGGGGCATTCGGACATTCGGAAAAACCGGCACTTCTCCTGGATAACGAATGACCGACTTACCGAATGACCGAATGACCATTTAATAGTTTTGACGGAATAAACCTTTACCATGAACCCATTCATTGAAATTCCCTTAGTCGCCTTCGCCTGCTGCTCGTTCATCATGATCCTGATCTGGATCTGGGCGTGGCGGATCAGGAACGCCGGTGTCGTCGACATTTTCTGGGCGTTCAATTTTACGGTGATCGCTGCGGTGATTTACCTGATGGCGACGGGATATGACGCGCGGAAAGAAGTGGTTTGCCTGCTCGCAGGATTGTGGAGCATTCGCCTGGGCATTTACCTGCTCATCCGCGTGGGCTCGCACCTGAAGGAAGAAGAAGGCCGTTACAAGCAGCTGCGGCAGGAATGGGGACCGAACCCGGACCGCACGTTCTTCTTCTTTTTCCAGGCGCAGGCGCTTTCGAATATTTTTCTCGCAACGCCGTTCTTCATCATCGCGATGAACCCGGAGCCGAAACTTTCACTGATCGAAATGATCGGCGCGGGAATGTGGCTGATCGCAATCATCGGCGAAGGACTTTCCGACTGGCAGCTGAAGCAATTCAAGAAAAACCCGGCAAACAAAGGCAAGGTTTGCGATAAAGGATTGTGGAGCTGGTCGCGGCACCCGAACTATTTTTTCCAGTTCATGATCTGGGTGTCGGTGTTCCTCTTCGCGCTCGGCAGTCCGTGGGGATGGCTGGCGATCGTTTGCCCGGTCACGATCTTCTACCTCATCTGGAAAGTCACCGGCATCCCGATGACCGAAGAGCAGTCCGTCCGTTCGAAAGGCGACGCGTATCGTGATTACCAGAAGCGCGTGAGTGTCTTCGTGCCGCTTCCGCCGAAGAAGAAGTAGTTGAAGAGTTGGTAGGGTTGGTAAAGTTGGTTGGGTTAGTAAGTGGTTTGTCCTTTATCGAATCAAGAATCACAACGATCCGCCTGCAATACGTCCCTGATAGCATTCAACCTAACCAACTCAACCAACCTTACCAACTCAACCAACCCAACCAACCAGCCACCGAATTCCCATTCCATGAATATCGATTCCCTTTTAGAAAAGAATCTTCTCCCCGACACCGCCATTCGCGCGGGCATCCGCCGTTTGCTGAAGCAGCGTTTGAAGGACGAGAAAAAAGCAACGCCGGATCTGCAGCAGGAGCATTTCAATAAGCTGCTGGAAGAATGCCGGAACAGTCCGGTGGCGATTGAAACGAAAGCGGCGAATGAGCAGCATTACGAAGTGCCGACGGAATTTTACCAGTATTGCCTCGGCCCGAATTTGAAATACAGCTGCGCGTATTACCTGCCGGGCGTCACTTCGCTGGAAGAAGCGGAAAAAGAAATGCTCGGCCTCACCTGCGCGCGGGCGGAGCTGAAGGACGGCATGGAAATTCTCGAGCTCGGCTGCGGCTGGGGATCGCTGACGCTGTGGATGGGCAAACATTTTCCGAATGCGAAGATCACCGCCGTCTCCAACTCGCGCACGCAGAAAGAATACATCGACGCTACGGCCAAAGCGCGCGGGCTTTCGAACATCACGATCATCACGGCCGACATGAACGTTTTTTCGACGGAGAAAAAATTCGATCGCGTCGTTTCGGTGGAAATGTTCGAGCACATGCGCAACCACGGCATCCTGCTGGAGCGTATCGCGGGATGGCTGAAAGACGACGGCAAGCTGTTCATTCACATTTTCACGCACCGCGATTACCTCTACTTCTTCGAATCGAAAGACGAATCGGATTGGATGTCGCGGTATTTCTTCACCGGCGGGATGATGCCTTCCGATCATTATCTCTATTACTGGA
>CAMLEF010000300.1 GCA_946478675.1 uncultured Flavobacteriales bacterium
ATGAAGATCAGCTTCGGTTACGTAACGGAAGACGTGGAGCTCGACATTTACAACAACTACCTCGCGATCGGCGACGTGCGCGCCACGATCAAACAGGTGCTCTCGTACAACGATATCATCGCGCTGCAGAAAGAAGCGGAGAACGTGTACATCCATCCGGAGCTCGTGAAAGGCATCGTGAACGTCGTACAGGGCACGCGCCGTCACCCGGAGATCACGCTCGGCTGCTCGACGCGCGGCGGCATCACGTACCTGAAATGTCTCAAAGCGTGGGCGCTCGTCAACCAGCGCAATTACGTGATCGAAGACGATATCCGCGTGCTGGCGCAACCTGTGCTGCATCACCGTCTCCTCTTCCGCAACCGCGAAGCTTCCCGCACAGCGTTACCGCAAGTCGTCGATCGCGAAATGCAACGCCTCTCGAAACTGCACATCGCCGGCGCATGAAGCTGAACGCACGATACGGAACTGTTTCCCGGTGGCTGCTGCTGCCGGTGTTATTGCTGTTGTCGTTGCAGACAACAGCGCAGTCGTCCGTGCGTGCAGAAATCGACAGTGATCGTCGTTACCTGAATTTCGACGACGAAAAGGCGCTGGAAAAATCGCGGGAATACATCCGCAAGGACAGCACGTATTACATCGGTTACATGTACCAGGGCGGGTTCATGTTCTCGCGCGCTAATGACGAGCTCGGTTTCAGCCAGGCCATCGTTCCGTTGCAGAAAGCGATGGACCTCCTCGAAAAAGATTACGACCAGCAGCTGCGGACGCGCACCAGCGACCTGTACACGTATCTCAAGGTGAGCGTTTTTCAGAACGATTATTGTACGATCGCTTACTGGCTGCAGCAGTCGTACCAGAACATCGAGAATCCCGCGAAAGCATTTGCCGTGCTGCAACATGTGCGCGATCGTAATCTCCAATTGGAATCGAGTCTCGAGTCGTATAATATGATGGCATGGATTTACCATCGCAATCGTGTGTATACGCCGGCAACCGGGGAGAAATATGCCTTCCTGAAAAATTCCGTGCGCGCGAACGACAGCATGGCGTATCTCTATCTCGATTCGGCTATCCTGAAAATTGCGAACGATCTTCCGATCAACAGCGGCCTGTTCGATCCTTCGTATCTCAATCGGCAATATCTCTACACGTATCATTACAAGGCGATCCTTTTCGATTACAGCCTCCAGATGGATTCCGCGAATTATTATTACAACATCCTGCTCAATACCGGTTATTATTCGCCCAACAACTATGCGGAATTCCAGATGGCGCAGGGCGATTTTCAGAATGCGGAAGAATACTTCAAGGAAGCGGAAGCACGGGAAGGTTCTTCAGAAAAGCGAACGCGTGAATATTATTACATGCGCGGCCAGATCGACGTTTACAAATCGCAACCGGCAGCGGCGGATTCGTTGCTGCGCAAAGTGCTCGAGCTGCAGGGATCAACGCCCGGTTTCGGATGGCACTCCATCGGGTTGGCGCGTGCGATGCAGTACGAAGGATTAACGGCGGAGAGCCAGGAGCGCATCAATAAAGCCGCGCGTTTTCACGAGCTGCACATCGCTACGACGTGGGGACAGGAGCAATACAATCTTTCCGTCGCCACGCTGAATTACACGAACAAAGTTCACTTCGCGAAAGAATACCGTTTCGAAAATGCGGAGTGGTATTTCTGGCTGAACCCGGTGAACTGGTACAACGTCGTTCGCCTGTCGTGGAAAGTGCACCAGTATAAAACGGTGCTGCAGATGATGGTGGCGAATAATCCCGAGCGCGCACAGGTCATCTACCCGCTGTTCACGTCTGAGAACCTCATCAACTTCGATGAAGTGTGGAGCGTGATCGACGGTTTCGGCAATGACTATTTCATCGACGTTTACAAGAAGATGCTGGAACAGGACCAGCGGCCGCGGCTGAAAAAATATTTCAATTACATGCTCGGCCGGTTGTACCTCTCGAACGGCGATCAGTCGACTGCGCGTGAATATTTTACGGCTGTGCTGGAAGAAGTGGACAGCAAGGATACGTACAACCAGCTCCTGTATGCACGCACCTGCGAAGGCATGGCGCTGGCTTCGGAGAACGCCACTGACGTCGATTACTGGACGATGAAATTGTACAACGCGTATCCCGAGCTGGTGCCGTTCACCGATCTGAAAATGAAATTCCGTTTGCAGTCGGCCGGCGAATCGGAGGCGAATACGGCTTCACGGCTGGTCGGGCTCGGCGTCATTCTCGCGGTGACGGGAATTCTGTTTTCGCTGCTGCTGTACATCCTGCAGAAAAGCGGCCGCATGAAAAAACGAAAGCTGCTCGTGCCGCTGCCGTTTGTCGTGCTTGCAGTAGCCTGCGTCGTGCTGTGCATCGTGGCGAATCGCGTCCGACATACAAGCGACGAAAGCTTAACGATCAGCGGGCTGAAGGATTGTTCGATCGACTTTACGAATTCTTCCGATGCGCCGCTGGTGACGCTGGATTTCACTTCTTCGAAAGACGGGCTGGATATCAACTACGAAGTGCGCGATGACAGCGGCGTATTGCAGAAAGGCATCATGCATGTTCCGGAAGTGCAGAAGGATGATGCCGGGAAGCTGCTGGCTTATCGTTTGTTCGGCATTAAGAAGAAACGGGTAGGCGAAGAGCCCGAGCCGGAAGTCGTAAAGAAGCCGCAGGATGCTCAGAAGAAAAAATCCTGATTATTCGCCGATCGCTTTTCGTTCCGCTGCAATTTCTTCCATCAGCGTCTGGGCTTTTTTCGTAAAAGCATTTGCACTGTCGCCAAACGTCGAATCGTTTTCACTGATCATGCGGTACACATATTGCCCGGATTTGAGACGATAACCGGCGTATTGCTGCAACGTTCCGAAATATTTTCTTGCAGTGCCCGGCGTGTGCGGTATGGCCACCAGCGAATCGGAAATTTCAGCGCAATTTTCCCAGCGTACCACGAGATTTTGTCGCACCTGTTCGGCAGAAGTGGTGCTGTTGATTTTCTTGTAATAGTCAATAGCGAGATTGTCCTGCTGTTCGAATGTTGCCAGCATGCTGTCGGCAGAACGGTCGCGCGGCGTTTTGATACAGAAGAACGCGCAGATGCCACCGATGAGCAACACGGCCAGCGCCGTAAAAATGTAAATGCGCCGGCGTTCCATGTACCAGGCTTTCATCTCAAAATAGATGAGATAGCCGCCGATCATGCCGGTGATAAAACCACCGAAATGTCCCGCGTTGTCGATAAAGCCGGTAAAGCCGATGCCGAGCGTAAGGATCAATGAAATGCCGAGGCTTCGCAGCAAACGCATCCGCACATCTTTCTTGATGAGGTTCGTCGTCAGCAGCGCGAAGAGTACGCCGACTTCCCCGAGAATAGCACCCGAAGCGCCTGCAGAAACGGAGAAGCCCGTCCACCACACGCTCGCAATGCTGGCCGCGATGCCGGTCGCCAGGTACATGATGATGAAGCGCCATTTACCGATGAACGACTCCAGCAGTCGGCCGATGTTGTAGAACGCGTACATGTTCGCTGCGATATGCACGATGCCGAAATGCAGGAACATGGCGGTGAGGAGTCGCCACCATTCCCCGTGCAGGACCGTGTACTCGCGGAAGTTCGCGCCCCAGCGCAATACCGCTTCACCGTCGGGCATCGTCAGGCTGATACCCGACGCGACCATCGCCACGAAAACAAGAACGTTGACGATGATGATGACCGGCGTAAAAAAAACTTCACGGTTCGGAAGGAAGCCGGCAAGCGGGTTGCGGCGCGGCGGTGGCGTTGAATTTTCTTCTGCCATAGAGCGCAAAGGTACGCAGAACTACGCCTGCTTCTTCCGCACGATCAGCACCGGGACCTTCACGCGGTGGCGTACGCTTTCCACGGTGGTGCCGAAGAACAGATCCTTGAAGAAGCTGTGTCCGTGCGCGCCGAGCACCAGCAGGTCGGCGTCGGAGCTGTTGACGATTTCCGGGATCGCTTGTTTCGGGTGACCGAAGCCGAGCTTGTATTCCGCTTTGAAACCTTCCTGCTGCATTTTTTCGGTGTAGCGATCGAGCGCCTGCTTGTCGAATGAGGTTTCGTAATCATCGGTTTCCTGCTGCATCATGCGCGCTGCGGCGGTTTCCGTGATGTGGATGAGCGTGTACTGCGCCGCTCTTCCGCCCTGCTGGATCGCGCGGTTGATCGCTTCGGCATCGCTGTCGGAAAAATCTACGCACACGGCGATCCTGCGGTAACCGTCGCTCGTGTTGAGCTGCAGTTCCGGCGTCGATAAGTGCGGAGCGTCGTTACGTTTCGCAGCGATCTTGCCGAACAGCGGATGAAACGTAATCCACAACAGCAGCAAACCCGCTGCAACCGTCACCGGCAGCACCGTCACGCAGATCAGTGTTGCATGGCCGCTCGTTGAAATCCAATCTTCGAGCGTATTGTAAACGAGCTTCACGTTCAGGAACACGATGATCGAAGCCGCCAGCCAACCGAGCACGCTCAACCAGATCGGCGCAACGAATTGTCCCATCAGTTTTTTGTTGCTGATGAAATGAATCAGCGGGATCACGGCGAATCCTAATTGCAGGCTCAGGATCACCTGGCTCAGCAGCAGCAGCATTTGCGTTTTGCCTTCGCCGTAAATGACGATCGTGATCACTGCAGGAACGATCGCTACCAGTCGCGTGATCAGCCGGCGCATCCACGGTTGCAGGCGCAGGTTGAGGTAACCTTCCATCACGATCTGTCCCGACAGCGTTCCGGTGAGCGTGGAGCTTTGTCCTGCGGCGATCAGCGCTACGGCAAACAGGATCGGCGCCAGCTTCGTGCCCAGAACATTCGCCAGTCCGTCGTGCGCCCATACGATCAGGTCCTGTTCTTCGGAAACGGAATGGATCGAGTAGGTGTTGTTCTGGTAAAAAGCGGCGGCGGCGAGAATAAGAATAGCAGCGTTCACGAAGAGCGCAAGGTTCAGCGCGATGGTGGAGTCGATCACGTTGTAGCGGATGGCGCGCCAGATGCCTTTCGGCGTGCGTTCGAATTTTCGCGTTTGCACGAGCGAAGAATGCAGGTAAAGATTGTGCGGCATCACGGTGGCACCGATAATCCCGATCGTAATGAAGAGCGCTTCGTTATTCGGGATGGAAGGTTTCATTCCTGCGAGAATGCCGCCGCCGGAAGGACTCGCGTAAAACAATTCCGCAATGAACGCGACACCGATGATACCGACCAGCCCGATGATGAACGCTTCCATCTTGCGGATGCCGTAACGTTGCAGCACCAGCAGCAGGAACGTGTCGAACACGGTGATCAGCACGCCGATGAGCAGCGGCAAACCGAAGAGCAGTTTCAAACCGATCGCCATGCCGATCACTTCTGCAAGATCACACGATGCGATGGCGATCTCCGCCAGCAGCCACAGGAAAAAGTTGACGCCGCGCGGGTAATGCGAGCGTGAAGCCTGCGCGAGGTCCATGCCGGAAACCAATCCGAGTCGCGCGCTCAGGCTTTGCAGCAACAGCGCCATGAGATTGGAAAGCACCAGCACCCAGATGAGCGTGTAGCCGAACTTGCTGCCGCCGGCAATGTCCGTGGCCCAGTTGCCGGGATCCATGTAACCGACACTCACGAGGTAAGCCGGCCCGATAAACGCAGCGAACTTTTTCCAAGGACTTTTTTTGGCGTCGGTGTTCACCGTCTGGTAAACTTCCTGGAGGGAATGACGAGAATTTTTCATGAGCGTTTCGCGGCGGATTTTTTAACGAGAATATTGCGTGCGACTTCGTGGCTGATGTGCAGCTTCTTTCCGCTGATGCTGATGATCGCGGCGTTCAGCGGCGGCATGCAGATCGCCACCGATTCG